>CAZIEN010000008.1:0-677 GCA_964538315.1 uncultured Candidatus Saccharibacteria bacterium | reverse complement strand
TCCGCCAACCTGGGTGACGGTTGGAGAGTGATTTATCGGGGCGGTAACTCATCTTCATTATCAATTAAGATATCACGATATTCATCAACATTCTCTAACACTACACCAGTACCACGCACCACGGCCGTGATAGGATCATCAATTAAATGAACCGGTAACTCCAACTCCCGCGAGAGTAAGGTGGGTAGGCCTAAAATTTGTGACCCGCCACCAACTAAAATAATCCCCCGATTCATAATGTCCGACAGCACCTCCGGTGGCGTGGTCTCTAAGACCTCTTTAATAGACTCTACCAACACATTAATTGAGGGCATGACCGCCTCTCTAATATCGGCATCAGTAATAACCACCTCGCGCGGGAGACCGGTAATTAAATCACGCCCGCGGATGGTGGCCTCCATGGGCTCACCCTCTTTATACACCGAGCCAATGGCAATTTTAACCTCCTCAGCCGTCTTCTCACCTAACAAAATTTTAAACTCATCGCGGACATAAGTAATAATATCTTGATTTAACTTCTCGCCGGCGATTTGTAAATTTTTAGCCTTAACAATTCCGCCCAAAGAGATAACGGCGATGTCAGTGGTCCCACCTCCAATATCTATAACCATGCTCCCGACTGGATCATACACGGGCAAGCGGATACCGAGAGCGGCGGCCATCGGCTCCTCAATAAT
>CAZIEN010000007.1:0-13779 GCA_964538315.1 uncultured Candidatus Saccharibacteria bacterium | reverse complement strand
AGGCCACTCTACTTCCTCCTTGGTCTCGCCATCGTTATTTTTGGTTTGGCTGGCAGTCGGCCAGAGAGCAGTCACTCTGCTCCGACTCCAACCGAGACCCTATGATTTTTTATAAAGAAAATAAGTTTTTAATTTTAAGCGGCTTGGCGTTAATTGCAGTTTTGGCCGCTATTTATATTTTAGCGGCCGGATTTTTATCTGGGGCTGACTATACTTATTTATCGGATAAATCTACCACTACGCCAACTTTTAAACCAGTTGAGTCTATTCATTTAAAGACCCCGCAACCACTCAAGGGTTTATATTTAACCGCCTGTGCGGCTAGCACACCGTCACTTCGTAATCATGTGGTTAAACTAGTTAACGATACTGAAATCAATGCCATTATTGTTGATTTAAAAGATTATAGCGGTACGGTAGCCTTCCCTACCGTTGATGAGAGTTTACAAAATCACGAGGCGAGTGGTTGCCGTATCCCTAATTTAAAAGAGCTGGTTACCTCTTGGCACCAGCAGGGGATCTATGTTATTGGTCGGATCACCGTCTTCCAAGACCCGGCTTATTCTAAAAAGCATCCGGAATTAGCAGTTAAAAGGTCTGATGGTGTAACCGTATGGAAGGATCGTAAGGGCTTGAGCTTTATTCAGGTAGGGGCTAAGCCCTATTGGGACCATGTTATTGCTTTAAGTAAGGAGGCTTACAACTTAGGGATTGATGAAATCAATTTTGATTATGTGCGCTTCCCATCCGATGGCAACATGCAAGATATCTCCTTCCCACTTAGTGCTGGTCAAAGTAAGCCGGAAGCGTTAGAAAATTTCTTTAAATATTTACACCAACAACTTAAACCTATCGGGGTGGTAATGTCGGCCGATTTATTTGGTATGACTACTACCAACACCGACGACTTAAATATTGGCCAAGTATTAGAGAGGGCTATGCCTTACTTTGACTACATCGCCCCCATGGTCTACCCATCGCATTATCCACCCAAGTTTAATAATTGGGCTAACCCTAATGATCATCCTTATGATCTGATCTACTTCGTCCTTAAAGAGGGGGCGCGGCGAGCTGTGGCCTCTACTACGCCGGTGGCCGCCTTTACTCATGAGCGTATTGGCACCTCTACTCCCGCTTTGTATAGTAAGCCGGTTTATGAGGCTAATAAGATTAGACCTTGGCTGCAAGACTTTGATTACGGTGGTAATTATGATGTCCCAGAAGTGAAGGCCCAAATTAAAGCTACTTATGATGTGGGTTTAAGTAGTTGGATGATTTGGGATCCAAGCAATAAATATACACCGGGCGCTTACGAGCCAGCCTCTCTCTCGCATTAGTGAGTGTGTTATAATTAGTGTGATG
The DNA here is from genome assembly GCA_964538315.1 of uncultured Candidatus Saccharibacteria bacterium. Lineage (GTDB taxonomy): Bacteria > Patescibacteriota > Minisyncoccia > Phycocordibacterales > XYD1-FULL-46-19 > JAGORB01. The sequence goes on along the minus strand of CAZIEN010000007.1, from coordinate 12,417 downwards.
GAATTTACTCCTCATCTAAATTATTTTGGTCAAACCGATTTTCGTGGCAAGCGGATCCAATTTGGGATTAAATCGGAGGATCGCTCGCGCCATATGTATGTAATCGGTAAGACCGGTATGGGTAAGTCCACCTTACTCGAGAATTTGGCGATCCAAGATATTAAAAATGGTGAAGGTTTGTGTTTTATCGATCCCCACGGCGGTACCGCTGAAAAACTTTTAGACTATGTGCCCGAGGAGCGGATTAAAGATGTGCTCTATTTTGCCCCCTTTGATTTGGAGCATCCAGTGGCCTTTAATGTGATGGAGGATATCGGTGCCGATAAAAGGCACTTAGTGTTAAGTGGTCTGATGAGCGCCTTTAAAAAGCTTTTTGGTGAGGAGAGTTTTTCTGATCGTATGCAGTACATCTTACAAAATACGATCCTCGCTTTATTGGAGTACCCCGATGCGACGATGCTCGGTATTAATAAAATGCTCTCCGAGAAGGAGTATCGCAATAAAGTCATCGCCAACATCCAAGATCCATCGGTTAAATCTTATTGGACTAAAGAGTATGCCGGCTATACCGAGCGCTTTGCCGCCGAGGCGATCCCTGCTATTCAAAATAAAATTGGTCAATTTACCTCTAATCCGTTAGTGAGAAATATTATTGGTCAGACTAAATCAACCTTTAATTTTAGACAGGCGATGGATGAGAAGAAGATCCTAATCATTAACTTATCTAAGGGTCGTTTGGGCGAGTCTAACGCCAACTTGTTGGGTAGCATGATTATTACTAAGCTCTATCTCTCGGCCATGAGTCGGGCTGAGGTGGAGGCGGGAGTGTTAAAAAACTTACCACCCTTCTTCTTATATGTTGATGAGTTCCAATCTTTTGCCAATGATAGCTTTGCCGATATTCTCTCGGAGGCGCGTAAATATAAATTAGCTCTAACTATTGCTCACCAATACATTGAGCAAGTGCCCGAGGAGGTGCGAGCGGCGGTGTTTGGTAACGCCGGTACAACTATCTGCTTCCGTGTGGGCCCGTTTGACTCTGAGGTACTGGAGAAGATCTTCTTCCCCACTTTTACTAAAGAGGATTTAGTTAACTTGGGCCGCTACCAAATGTATTTATCGTTAATGATTGATGGGGTAGGCTCACCACCCTTCTCAGCCACGACTATCCCACCGATCGTCCAACTTGGCCCCTCGTTTAAAGAGGATATTTTACGTAGCTCGCGGGCCCAATTTGCCAAGCCTCGCGCCGAGGTAGAGGAGTTGATTAAAAAGCTCCATGGCATGGAAGAGACACCACCTAAGCCCGCTCCAGCCCCGGTTGCGCCAAAGCCAGCGTCTCCACCACTTAAACCAACAACTCCCTTGCCACCCAAGCCTAATGCCGGGTTGGCCTCTAAACCAGCTAGCTCACCTGCACCTGAACCAGCTAAAAAGATGTCTCTAGCCGATTTGGCGCCTAAAAAGGCGGCTGAAAATCAGGCCCATAAAACTGAGCTCAAAGCGATTTTAGAGCAGGTTATAAACAGCCAGTCTAAATCCACTCCCAAACCGGAAGTCACAGTAGAGGCCACACCAGTAAGTTCTCAACCTATCTCTCCACCGCCACCCCTTAACCCTCAAGAAGTACCTGAGGACGTGCTAAACAAGATGCTTGAGGTATACTTTAGACCCTATGAGTAAACGGGTGCTTATCTTCTCGACGGCTTATTTACCGCTTATTGGTGGGGCTGAGTTGGCAGTTAAGGAGTTAACTGATCGCCTCACCGACTTTGAGTTTGAGCTTATTACCGCCAAAATTGATCCGAAGTTAAAATCGCAGGAGCAAATTGGCCAGGTTAAAGTTTATCGTTTGGGGTGGGGGACAAGGTTTGATAAATTAATCCTCGCTTTTTATGGCGGCTGGTTTGGGGCCAAGCTCCATCGTCATAATAAATATGATGCCACCTGGGGTGTGATGGCCAGTTTTGCTGGGTTGGCGGCGGCCAGCTTTAAACACCAGACTAAAGTGCCGTTTTTGCTGACCTTACAGGAGGGAGATAACTTGGCCGAGGTGGAGAGTAAAATGGCCCCTCTCTGGTGGAAGTTTAAAAATATTTTTACTGCCGCTGACCACATCCAAACTATCTCTCACTACTTGGCCACTTGGGCCCAAAAGATGGGGGCAGTGGCACCGATAACCGTGATCCCCAACGGGGTTGATCTCCAAGCCTTCTATTGCGATCAAGAAAAAACTTGTGGCGGTGACCCTTTAACTAAAACAATTTTTACCGCTTCACGCTTAGTTAAAAAAAATGCGGTTGATGTAATTATTGAAGCGTTAGCTATTCTCCCTGATCATTTTAAATTAAGAATTGCTGGGACTGGGGAGGAGGAGGGCAAATTAAAAGCGCTAGTTAAAAATCTAGGTTTAGAAGGGCGGGTAGAATTTTTAGGTAATTTAAATAAAGAGGCCGTGGCTAAGGAGCTCTCCCACGCCGATATCTTTACTCGACCCTCGCGCTCGGAGGGGTTGGGTAATGCTTTTTTAGAGGCGATGGCCGCTGGGGTGCCAGTGGTGGCCACGCCGGTGGGTGGCATCCCGGATTTTTTAAAACACCAAGAAACTGGTTTTATCTGTGAGGTAGATAATCCATCTAGTCTAGCCGAGCAAATTAAATTTATTACTGACCCGGCCAATAAAGAAAAAGTTTGGGCTATTACTAATACCGCTCGCGCTCTAGTTAAACAAACTTACAATTGGGACACCCTCGCCCCCCAAATAGCGCAAATCCTAAAACAATTGTAGAGTTAAGGGATATGAGGATACTTATTGCGACGGGGATTTACCCACCTCAAATTGGCGGGCCGGCCCAGTATGCCAAGGAGCTAGCCTTGGCCCTAGAGCGGGCCGGGGAGGAGGTAGAGGTGGTCACTTACGGTAAGGAGCTTGGTCTCCCCACTAGTATTCGCCATGGTGTTTTTTTCCTGAAAATTTTGGCCGCTGTCCGGCGTGCTGATTATATTATTGCGCTCGATACTTTTAGCGTAGCCTTCCCGGTAACTATAGCTGCTAAATTATTGCGGAAGAAGGTGATCATTAGAACGGGTGGGGACTTCTTGTGGGAGTGGTATGTGGAGCGTACTGGAGACAAGGTTTTACTTCGCCATTTTTATCAAACCGCCAGCGCTAAATGGAATAAAAAAGAAAGAGAGACATATCGCCTTACTCGTTGGATCTTAAATAATGTGAGTTTAGTAGTTTTTAGTACCGATTGGCAACGGCAAATTTGGCTCGGCCCGTATCAGTTAAAGGAGAGTCAGACGGCGATTATTGAGAATTATTATGGTCCTAAAGAGAGGAGTTTTGAGGCGCCGGGCAAGATTTTTTTAGGTGCCACTCGTCCTCTGGTGTGGAAGAATTTAGATACCTTAGGTCGAATCTTCTTTGATCTCAAGCGTCATGATGGTCACTTGCAATTAGATTTAGAGAATGCGCCGTATGAAGAATTTTTAGATAAAATGCGTCATGCTTATGCGGTAATTTTAATCTCTTTGGGGGATATTAGCCCAAATATGATTTTAGATGCGATTCGGATGGGTAAGCCCTTTATTTTAACTAAAGAGACGGGTCTGTATGATCGCTTGCGGGGTTATGGTTTATTTGTGGACCCCGAGGATGAGCGCGATATTGCCGAGAAGATTTTAACCTTGGCTGACCCGGAGGAGTACGCCCGCTGGCGGGCCCGGGTTAATCAATTTAACTTTACTCATACTTGGGATGAGATTGCTGGCGAGTTTATAACTTTGGCTAAAAATTTATGAGAGTTTTAATGATCTCTACTGATAAGTTAGTTTTTAACCCCGAGAGCCAAGTGCGGGCCCGGCTCTTAAGTTTAGCCTCACAGGTAGACCTGTTAGAAGTAATAGTTTTTACTAAAAAAAGTGATCATTTTTCGTTAGTCACAGATCAAAATTTAATTTTGCGACCCACTAATAGTCGCTCGGTAGTAAATTATCTTTTTGACGCTATTAAGATCGGTAAAAAGTTAACCGGCCTTAACTTGATTACCTGCCAAGATCCATTTTTAACCGGTTGGGCAGGATTAAAGTTGGCGGGGGAGTTTAAAGTTAAATTAGAGCTCCAACTCCACACTGATGTTTTAACACCGGCTTTTAGACAATTTAATTTTAAAAACAAAATCTATTATTGGTTGGCCAAGTTTTTGTTACCCTATGCTAATCAAGTGAGAGTAGTGAGTGATAAGTTAAAAGAGTCTTTAGTTGCGGCTAAACTGGTTAAACTAAACCAGATTTATGTGTTGCCAATTTTTACGGATGTTATTACTCCTATTGCCCCCGCTTGGGTTACTTTAATTCCGCGCGATTATAAAGTGATTTTGATGGTCGGTCGTTTAGAAGTAGAGAAGCGTTTTGATCTAGCTTTGCAGGCGTTTCAACTTTTGGCTGATAAAAAGACTATCTTAGTCATTGCTGGCGATGGTCATGAAGAGTTAAAAATCAAAAATTTAGCTAGCCAGTTAGGTCTTAGTGAGAGGGTTATTTTAGCTGGTCGTTTAACCCCAGCTGAGTTGGCTGGTAGCTACCGGTCGGCTCAAGTTTTGCTCCATACGGCGGCTTATGAGGGCTATGGCCTAGTGTTAGCTGAGGCCGCTCAAGTGGGGTTGCCAATTGTTTCCACTGATGTTGGCATTGCCCGCGAGGTGGGGGCGGTTATTGCTAATCCTAACCCAACCGCTCTCGCTATGGCTTTAAATATTCAATTACAATCACCACAAGGCAGTACTTTTAAACCCATAACTAGTGATATTTATTTAACCAATACGATTAATCATTGGCAGACTCTAGTTAATCACTCATAATTAAATAAAATGATTGATTTAATTAAAAGATTTTTTGCTTGGCAGCCGACTAAATTTGTTATCTCCGGCGGCTCCGCCGCCGTGGTTAACTTGGGTAGTGCTTATGCGTTGACTGATTTATTGGGTTGGTGGTATCTAGCTTCTTCAGTTGTTTCTTTTATCCTGTCTTTAGCGGTTAGTTTTAGTCTCCAAAAATTTTGGACTTTTAATAATCATAAAGTTGATCATTGGCACAAACAATTCACTGTCTATTTAATTTTAGCGGTAGCTAATTTAGGAGTTAATACTTGGCTGGTTTTTATCGAGGTGGAGTGGTTTAAACTATGGTATTTAAGCGCCCAATTTATCACTGGCGCTTTAATTGGTGTTTATACTTTTTTCCTCTATCGGTACTTGTTTAACCAAGACTAAAGTAATTTATGAAGCTTACTATTATTGTCCCAACTTATAATGAGCGAGTTAACTTGCTGTCTTTGGTGGAGGGGATAGCTAAGTTAAATCTAGACGCGGCCTTAATTATTGTGGATGATAACTCTCCTGATGGTACCACCCAATTAGCTCAAGAACTGGCCATTAATAAGCCATGGCTTAAAGTAATTAACCGTAGTTATAAGGGCGGCCAAGGTGGGGCTTATAAATTTATTCTCACTCAACCTCAATTATGGTCTGAGAGTGCGGCTTTAATTACTATGGATGCTGACGGCTCACATAATCCCGCCATGTTACCAGAGTTATTGGGGGGATTAAAAGACCACGATCTAGTTATTGGCTCCCGCTATATTGCTGGTGGACAGACAGTGGGATGGAGTAGACAGCGCCAAATCCTTAGTCAAACCGCTAATTTTTTAACCCGTCATCTCTTGGGTTTAAAGATAAAAGATGCTACTTCTGGCTTTGTGGTTATGCGCCAGAGTTTAGCTGGTAAAATTCCATGGGATAAGATTGATGCTCGGGGGTATGCTTTCCATGTGGAGCTTAAACATTATGCGGTTAAAAAGTTGGCCGCCAGAGTCTTGGAAGTGCCAATTACCTTTAACGACCGTCGGGCGGGGGAGTCTAAGATTTCTTTAGGAGTTATGTTAGAGTGGCTGGTGATAATTGGTCAATTAGCCCTAAGGCGGCTGGCTGGTTATTAAGATAATTATGTTTAAAAAACCACTTCTGATCCTAGTCTTAATTTTGGTCTTGGCGGCCGGATTACGCTTGTGGCAGGCTAATACTTTTGATATTTATACGGATCATGCCTTGTACGCCTTCAGGGCTTTAAGTTGGTCCGATTTTATAGGGGTTAGTGATAAACAAACCACACCTTTATCTTGGTATCCTACGGTGCCTGGTTGGTCACGTCTCTCCTTTAGTGACGGTCCACCACTGGGCTTTGCTTTAGAGTATTTAAGTTTAAATATTTTTGGCACCTCACCCCTTGGGGCCCGCCTACCTTTTATTTTGGTTAGTTTATTTATTCTTGTCCTTTTATTTTTTGGTATTAAACGCCTAGTTAATGAACGAGCGTCTTTAATAGCTGCTTTAATTTGGGCTATCAGTAGTTATGGCGTTTGGACAGCGTTGGCCGGAAATTTAGAGGGTATTTTAATTTTATTTGTTACTACCTCTATTATCACCTCGGCTTTATATCGGCAGGAGCCTAAACTTAAATGGTTTTATTTGTGGGCTCTTAGTTTGGCTTTGGGCTTGTTAACAAAATACACCGTTATCTTTATTATTCCGGCTGGCTTAGTGATTATGTTTTGGCCCCAGTCATTTAAGATAAATTTTAAAATTAATTTACCACCCTTAAAACATTTATTTATCGCTAGCCTAATGTTTGTTACCCTTCTTTCCCCAGTAATTATTTATAATTACCATGTTTATGAGACTAGGGGGCATTTTGATGCCGCGCTGTCTTCTATGGTGGGGATGAAGCCTCAAGACTTTATCGGGATCGCTAATCGGGGCGCAGATTTTAGTCCTGTTATAAATTTTAAGGAGCAAGTTAAGGTTTTAAGTCAGATAAACTCTAAACCATTTCTATTCTTATTTGTAATTAGTTTTTTGTTTTTAAGTTACCAGTTTTATCGTCGCCGTGCTTCTAGTTTAGTTTTTTCCATCCTATCCCATCTAGTGTTCTTGGTCATAATGTTGTTATTTTTATCATCGGCCTCTAGATTTTTATCAGTTTTTATCCCGATGATAGTTCTAGTTATCGCTTTAAGTTTAGATGAGTGGTGGTCCTATTTTTCAAACAAACAAAAATCCTACTATTACTCTGCTTTCACTATTGTTAGCCTAATTTTAATTGGTGAATTATTGTATAACATTAATACTAATGTTCTAACTAAACCCGTTTTAACCGCTCCTAATTTTTACGCTCCAGATCGTTACTATGATCTTGGTTTTTACCAATTAGAAAAGTGGTTCCGTCAAAATTCTTACCCTGTTCTACCCCCTAAAGAGCAATTAAAAACTATTGATGATCTTGACCTTTATCCTGATAATATTGCCGGTCGCTCAGTTATTGTTTATGACGATTCTACTATTTGGTCTGGCCGTATTTGGCACCTCGAGCGCTATAAGACCCTATATAATTTACCTATTATCCCTATTTCTTATTTGTATGAGCAGGGTCCTAAGGCTAATGAGTTTTTACGTCAACTACTAGCCCTCTCAGGCCAGACGAGTTATTTTGTTTATGCTCCCAACCCTATTAATTTAGATAGTGTTAGATCTAATGATCCAGTACTAAAAGCGTATGTAAAAGAAGCGGTCGACAATATTAGACATTATATTAGTGAGCCACAGCTTATTAAGGGTTATAACGGCGAAACGGTGTTTGAAATTTATCGCTTTAAACTATGAAGTTACTAATTATAACTCAAAAGGTCGATGAGACTGACCAAGTGCTAGGCTTTATGGTTGGTTGGCTTACTGTGCTAGCTAGTCAAGTAGACAGTCTTGAGGTTATTTGTTTAGAAAAGGGTAAATACAATTTACCGGCCAACGTTAGAGTCTATTCGTTAGGGAAAGAGAAAGGTCAGAATCGGCTTAAATATCTATTTAATTTTTATCGCTACCTTTGGTCTTTAAGAAATAAATATGACGCCATCTGGGTCCATATGAATCAGGTCTATATTATTTTGGGTTGGCCGTTTTGGTATAGTTATGGTAAAAAAATTAGTTTATGGTATGCCCACGGCACAGTTAGTTTATCACTTAAACTGGCCGGGTTTTTAGCAGATTTAATTTTTACTTCCTCAGCTAGTGGTTTTCGTTTATCCAGTAAAAAACTTAAGGTGGTGGGACAGGGGATTGATACCAATAAATTTAATTTTGACCCAAACCATATAAGGTCAGAGGGCCAGCTAATTAGTATTGGTCGTCTGTCACCAATTAAAAAACAGCAGGAGATTATAAAAAATTTGGCCACGATTAATGCTGTTAAGTGGCAGCTACAGTTAGTAGGCGGGCCAATTACTTTAATTGATCAAAATTACACCAAAGATTTAGAGGCTCAAATTGTTAAGCTAGGCCTCACTTCCCAAGTTGCTTTAATTGGTCCTGTGAGCCATGAGACCTTACCCGTTTATTTGCGGCAGGCCGACCTGTTTGTTACGATGAGCCGGACTGGTAGTTTAGATAAGGTGGTACTAGAGGCTATGGCTGCAGGTGTTATACCGGTGGTTTTGGGGGCTACTTTTAAGCCGGTTTTAGGTGACTATAGTGAGACTTTATCAGTTGTTAATGAGATTGATTGGTCAACCAAAGTATCCCAAGTGCTTAGTTGGTCAGATAAGGAAAAATTAGCTGCCAGGTTATATTTGCGACAGCAAATTGTCGACCATCATTCCTTAACTAATTTAATGACTCAAATTGTTTTTGCCTTAAAAAATGTCTAATACTCACATTAAAGATCACTATGATCAAGAGGTGCCATCTTTGAGTGGCGGTAATTATCAACAATATCGCTGGTTTGGGAATGAGGTCCAAAGGGTTAATTTTACCCTAACTAAAGATGTTATCACTAAACATTTGTTAGTTGTTGGCCATTTTAAGGCTCAAAATATTTTAGAGATTGGTCCAGGACCAGGCACTTGGACGGAGGTTTTACTAGAACGTTTTCCGGGAGCTCAGTTTACTCTGGTGGATATTTCTGAGCAAATGCTTAAACAAGCGAGTGAACGTCTGGTCTCTCGGGGTAATTTTAATTTTATTAATCACGATTTTACAAATTTTGAAGTACAAATACCATTTGACCTGGTTTTTTCCTCTCGCGCCATTGAGTATGCTGAAGACAAGGTTGCTTTTATTAATAATTTAGCTCGTTGCCTCACTTTGGGTGGTACAGGTTTTGTGATTACTAAAACCCCACACTATTTCCGAGATCGGCTCCTGTTTCGTCATATCCCGCTTCGACATCAAAGACAACTTAGCTTGAGACAATTTAAACGCTTAGTTAAGGCCTCCGGGCTAACTGTTTTGGGGGCATATCCGGTGACTATTAGTGTACCTTTTTTCCACTCAGCTAAACTTAATTTATGGATGTCTAAAATTTTAACTTACTTACCACTTAACTTTTTAACTTTAAATTTTGTTGAGTCTTATGCTCTTAAATTTGCCAAGCAAGAAGTGGTCGAAGTCTTTGGTTTACCCGGGAGTGGTAAAACTACTTATGCTAAAGATCTAGAATCTCAAGGCTACGAACGAATAAAAGTCCGGACTAAATGGGAATTAATTAAATATAATTTTATTTTTCTGTTTTACTATCCAACCAAATTTGTTTCTGGTTTATGGTACCTAATTATTTATGCTGGCCAGCCGCGTTGGTGGTATTACAAATTAATGAATTTGTTTTTTCAACACAATGCCAAATTTATTAAGGCTCAAGGGTTTGCCAGGGCTGTTATTGATCAAGGTCATTTCCAAAATTTGCTCTCACTTTTTGATTATGAGCAGTCGGCGATTAAACTTAAAAAATATGCTAAACACCTACCTCAGCCCACAGAGTTAGTTATTTTAACCTTAGATAAAGGGGAGAGGCAAAAACGTTTAAATTACCGACCTCGCTTACCACGAGAAGAATTAGGCTTAGATAATCACAATTGGGCAATTGTGGCGGAGCATCATTTTGCTATGGTTAAAGATCTGGTAGATAAATTAGGCTTCCCAAAGTACTCGCTAAAATAGCTTATGAAAATTGTTTTTATTAATAATTTGCGCTTACCAACAGAAAAAGCTTATGGTCAAAGTATTGGGAGTATGGCCAAGGCCCTGGCTGATACGGGGGTAGAAGTTGAAGTAATGGGAGTTAAATCACCTGAGAGCTTAGACTTTTTTGATTTTTATAATCTGCCCTCTAATTTTATTTTTACCCCTTTAAATTCTTTTAAATTTTTACCATATCGGTTGGGGAGATTGGCTGACTATATTAATCGGCTTTTATTTTTAATCCTGTTATCAAAGCAAAAATTTTTAAAATCTAGTGTTTTTATTACTCGTCAGCCGGAGATTGCGTGGTTTTTAAGTCGGATGGGTTATGAAGTGGTTTTTGATGCCCATCGTTTCCCAGAACGGTTTGGTCGAGCTTTAATTTATTTAATAAGAAAGGTTAAGTTTGTAAGTGTTAATTCTTACGGTACGGCCGAGGCTTTTGAGCGAGCCAATTTTTACCGCCTAAAGGTTTTGCCAAACGGGGTAGATTTAAGTAAATTTGTAGACCTGCCCATTAAAAGTGATTTTAGTGATACCGCTCTTTATTTGGGTCATCTTTATAATTGGAAAGGGATCAGGGTTATTTTAGATGCGGCGGCCGAAGCTCCAGAAATTAAGTTTAAAATTGCCGGGGGGCCCAATAAAGAGCGAGACAACCTTATTACCGAGGTCAAAAAAAGACAACTTAATAATGTTGAATTTATTGGTGTTGTTAAACCATCAGAAGTGCCCGAGCAACTAGCTTTAGCTGATGTCTTAATCTATTCTGCTAGTGCTAATTCAATTGAAGCTAAATTTTATACTTCACCAATTAAGTTATTTGAGTATCTAGCGGCTGGTCGGCCAATTGTGGCCGCCGATTTGCCAAGCGTCAGAGAGATTGTTACTGAAAGAGAAGTAACTTTTTATACTCCAGGTAATCAGTCATCACTGGTTTCAGCCATAAGAGAAATAAAGACTAATCAAGAAGTTGCTAAAACTAAAGCTCGTGTCGGTCTAGAATTAATTAAAAAGTATACCTGGCAAGAGCGAGCCAAAAAATTATTAGTTGAAATTAATTTAAATAAACTACCCTTTCTGGCTCTAGGATCTTTCTTGGCTGAATATCCTCGTAACCGTTTATTGCTTCAATCTTTAGCTCAAGTCCGTAGATTAGAGGTTAAAAATTATTATGGTTACTGGTTAGGTGGTGTTTATTTGTGGTGGCAATTGGTTTTAAATCGCCAAACTCCTGTGGTGATAGTGCAACCGGTGTCTAACTTCGCTCTAGCTATTTGGTTAGCCAGGCCTTTTCGTTTGGCACCAGTTTGGGCTGACACTTTTATTTCTCTGTATGATACTTTAATAAATGACCGAGCCTTAGCAACCCTGCATTCCCCTAAAGCTTTTTATTATCATTTTCTTGATCGACTGCTAATTAAGAGTGCCGATCAGTTTATTTTTGATACCCCGGCTCATAAAAAATATTTTGAAGAGGAGTTTAATTCCGGTAAGTTTTTAAACGGCGGAGTAATATCCGTGGGAGTTGATCTACCGTTGTTTAATAGAACCCCGCCGGCCAAAAGTTTGTCTGGACAGTTTAAAGTTTTGTTTTATGGGAAGTATATTCCCTTACAAGGGGTAGAGATTATTGTTGGGGCGGCTCAAATTTTGGCTGAGCAATCAGATATTCATTTTACCTTTATTGGCTCTGGTCAAACTTACCCTACTATTAAAAAACAAGTTGATGATTTAGGGTTAAAAAATATTAACTTTTTACCCAAACTTAGTTATCGTAATTTAATCGCTTTTATCAAAGAGGCAGATTTAGTTTTAGGTATTTTTGGTTCTGGGGTTAAAACTGATCGAGTAGTGGCCAATAAGATTATTGAGGGTCTGGCTGCCGGCCGGCCGGTTCTTACGGCTGACACCACTGCCGTAAGGGCCGCATTTACCCCTGGGGTCGAGGTAGTAGTGGTGCCGGCTGGCTCTAGCGAGGCCTTGGCCGAGCAGATTTTATTACTAAAGAATAACCCAGCCAAACTATCAAACTTGGCTGAGGCCGGTAAAATAGCCGCTAAACGCTTCGATTTGGAAGCCCTAGTCAATAGTTGGTCGGATCTCATTTCTCCACTATAATAAGCCCACATGTCATTTGCTGATTATTAAGGCCAAAAGGCTGTTTACACTAAAAATATTCGGGAACGACTGCGGGGTATTTATGCTTTAGCTGGTGATTTGTCTGGTAAAAAAGTTTTAGATATTGGCTGTGGTGGTGGAGAGTTGGGTCGAGAGATAAAAAAACATTATCCTCAAGCAAAAGTCTTTGGAGTCGATGTCTCCCCAGGGGCGGTAGCAGAAGCAGAAAATT
>CAZIEN010000006.1:3485-15590 GCA_964538315.1 uncultured Candidatus Saccharibacteria bacterium | reverse complement strand
CTAAAATTAAAAACGGCACCTATGGTTTATGTGAGATAAGTGGCGAGCCCATTGAGCTCGATCGCCTGGAGGCCAACCCGGCGGCTCGCACTTGCAAGGCTCACCTTAACGATTTAAACGGGCGCTAACATCTCTATGATCTCGAAAGTTTGTGCAGCACAATTAGTCGGCCTCGAGGCCGACTTAGTTGATATTGAGACAGACATTGGTAAAGGCTTACACTCGTTTAATATTGTAGGCTTGGCCGACAAGGCGGTGGAGGAAGCGCGCGACCGCATTAATGCCGCGATTAAAAACTCGGGTTTTAAATCACCCATTAAAGGCAATAAAAAGATTATTGTTTCCTTAGCACCGGCGGATATTAAAAAGGAGGGCACCGCCTTTGACTTAAGTATTGCCCTCGGTTACTTATTGGCCGCTGGCGAGATTAAATTTAATCCCGAGCAAAAAATGTTTTTAGGTGAGTTGGGCTTGGGTGGTAACTTACGCCCCATTAAAGGCACCTTACTTTTAACGCAAAAGGCTAAGCGCGCTGGTTTTAAAGAGGTGTATGTGCCGGCCGATAATGCCCGCGAGGCGGCGTTAATCAGTGACATTACTATTTATCCGGTTAATAATTTGGCCGAGGTAATTGAGCATTTAAATGAGCAACCTAAAGAAAATAATCAGACTAAAAAAATTTTAGCTCCCGCCCCGGCCACAACTATTGATTTACCAGATTTAAATTTGAGCGCCAACTTTAGTGATGTGCGAGGTCAAACCACCGCCAAGCGCGGCTTAGAGATTGCCGCCGCCGGTGGTCACAATGTGGCCATGAGTGGTCCACCCGGCACTGGTAAAACAATGCTCGCTAAAGCCTTTGCCGGGATTTTACCACCACTCCCCGCTGATGAGATTATTGAGATTACTGGTATCCACTCCGCCGCCGGGGCTTTAAAAAATGAGTTGGTAGTAGTGGCGCCACATCGCGCCCCTCATCACACCGCGAGTTATGTGTCTTTAGTGGGTGGTGGCACTTGGCCCAAACCCGGCGAGATTACTTTGGCCCACCGAGGTGTCTTATTTTTAGACGAGTTCCCCGAGTTTGAGAAGCGAGTGATTGAGGCCCTACGCCAACCCTTGGAGGATAAAGTGATAAGTGTGGCTAGGGCCAAGAGCTCAGTCATTTTCCCCGCTAATTTTATTTTAATCGCGGCGATGAATCCGTGCCCGTGTGGTTATAAAGGGCACGCCGAGCGCGAGTGTATTTGCTCGGGAGCCACACTCGCGCGCTACGAGCGCAAAGTCTCTGGACCAATTATTGATCGCATTGATGTATGGCTAAACGTACCCCAAATTAAACCCGAGAAGTTATCGAGCTTAGAGGAAGGGGAGTCCTCCGAGCTCATCCGCGAGCGTGTTACCACCGCTCGCGCCAAACAACTTAAACGCTTTAAAGCCGCTAGTTTAAATATTAAAACTAATAGCGAGATGACAGTGCGCGACTTGCGCCGCTTGGCCCCCTTAACCCCCGAGCTCACCAAACTTTTAAACGACGCCGCCACTCGCCTTGACCTCTCGGCGCGCGCCTACCATCGCGTGATCAAACTAGCCCGCACTATTGCCGACCTGGCCGGAGCAGAAAATATTGACGAGCCCCACCTCCTCGAGGCTCTACAGTATAGACCGAGAAAATAAGTTTTTGACACAAATTATGCGATAATAAAAACTATATGAATAAAAATAACGTTACTATAAAATTTTTTACTGGGTTATTTATTTTATTACCAATACTTCTTTTTCCAAGCCAGAAGATCTTAGGTCTAATTTTATACCCCTCTACACCCTTAGGAACATTTTTAACTGAAGGGAATTTAACCTTATTACTACTTACTCTTATTATCTGCCTACTCCTATACTACAAATGGAGAAGTATAAAAATCGTCATTAGTTCTGTTGTGGGGTCAATTATTGTAGCTAGTATTTTTGGAATCGCTTTTGTTTTCACCTTCCTGATGTGGGTTGGTTTATCAGTAATACTCTTAATTTATACTTTACTAAAAAGGGAAACAATTTTGGCAACATATAAAAACCCGACTCCAAATACACCTAAACTAAGTTACCCAAGAAATATAATTTTTTTACTAATATTTGGATTCGTGGGATATTTTTTATACTTCGGAGGATTATTCCCTTGCACTTATTCATACACACAGATGGGAGAGGTTGGTCTACCACTGGATAAATCTGAAAAAATTAAACTGACTTTCAAAAATGATCAATATCTTGTGAAGGGTGGTCAGTTTAATAACTATAATTGTCCATGGTCTAGCGGTCCAAATTTTAAAAATAATATTATTGAGAAAGATACTCTAGACTCATGTGTTAATTGTAAAAGTAAATTAATCAAAGATGGAGCCACAATTAGCACTCTTCCAGAGGGTACAATTATGTATTTCAAAAATAATTATTTAGGTGGAAAAAGAGGAATCACCTCTGGAGGAACCCCTAGAAAAAATTACTGGCTATTAAAAGATATAAATGGCATTGAATACACGTTACTGGCTCCTGATTACAAAAATGGATCGAGAGAGAAAATGTTTAAAGAATTTGAACGAGATAATAGTTTGGGTTTTTCTGTCTATAAGTAACATAATTAATCTCACTAGAGCAGAAAATATTGACGAGCCCCACCTCTTAGAAGCCCTACAATATCGACCAAGAAAATAAATTTTATAAAAACAAAAAGCTGAACCATAAAAGAGTTCAGCTTTTATTATAACCATAACATTCTCCTCTAGGTAAAAACTGTTGTTAGTTGGTTTATGACCAATTGATGATGTTGATAATCAATTATCATGGCCAGATGAGAGCACTTGAGACCAAACGCTTCAGCCAACAAGGCAAAGGTTTTTAAGTGAATTTCACTTCTCCCTTTTTCAATAGTAAGGATGGTTGATTGTCTCATCCCAGTAATTGTTGCCAGTTTTTGTTGGGATAGTTTAGATTTCTGTCTTAATCTTTTAATCACTATCCCAACCGCCTGTTTGTAGAGCTCTTCCTCGTAGCTAAAATTAAACAACTTAATCAATCTAGGCATATTAACACCTCCCCTTATTCTCATTAATAACTAACACAAAATCAAAATAATGTAAATAGATTTATTGAAACGGGTTCTTGGCACCACGGACCTCAAAGTGCACATGGGGCCCGGTGGCCTTACCAGTAATACCCACTAGGCCAATCACTTGGCCGCGCTTAACTTGCTCACCCGAGAAGGCTAAGTTTTTAGACATGTGAGCGTAGAGCGTTTGGGTCCCGTTATCATGGCGGATGACCACATAACTACCGTAGCCACCGTTATATCCACCCTCCTTACTAATAATCACCACGCCATCGGCCGAGGCTAAGATCTCGGTGCCAATAGGGGCTGAAAAATCGATACCATTATGGCCGTGCAAACCTTGTGAGCGCTTGCCGCCAGCAATGGGCCGCAAGTAATAACCATCATAATTAGGCTCCTTACCTCCAGAACCGCCCGATTTAGGTTTGGTGGTAGAGGTAGGGGTGGCAATTTCTCCATCGGGGACAATAATCGTCTGACCAACAGCAAGAGGCGAGTCAATATCTAAGCCGTTAAAGACGGCCACCTCCTCCACATCGGCCTTATACTTTTTAGCAATCTTGGCAATAGTATCACCCTTAGCCACTTGGTGCTTAACACCAGTAATGGGGAGGATAGTTAAAATTTGGCCGGGTTTAATGGCCCCACTCTTAGGTAAGTCGTTGGCCCAGATGATAGTGTTGGCCGAGACGCCAAACATCTTGGCCACTTGTGAGAGCGAGTCGCCCTCACGCACCACATACACACTAATTTGATCGCTCTGGTGGGCATCATCCACATTGGCAATAGTACCCATAGGGCCCGAGTCAGACATCAAAGCGCCAGCCACAATAGTGGTGTCGCCAGGTACTTTAGTCGAGGGGTCCACCGAGCCGGCGGCGCCCAACAAGGTAACTGTTTGCGAGTTAGCATTTTGATTAGCCGCCGAGGCAGTACCGGGCGAGACGAGACCTGCCACCGCCGAGAGTAGCGAGGCGTGGGCTGAGGCCGCCACACCTAAAGCGGCAGTAGCTACCACCAGAGCTAAAAAACCTTTATTGTACGGGCGTAAAATAAGCTTTTAAGTTAATTTTATAAGCGGGCGGATGAGAGAGGTGAGGCGGTAAAATTGGGGACCCCAGTATTATAGCCTGGGGGCTAGTTGTCCACAATCTTGACATAAAGGGGGTGTGGATAGAGGCGGAGAGGCCAAAAATTGGTTATAATTTGACCTAATGATTGAAAAAATCAAAACTCAAGAACCCGAAGATAGTCAACATGACTCTTTTATTGATAAAGAGGGTAGGAACTATGAGGTCAAAATGATCCCCGATGATAAAGAAGGGTTGTTGGTAGAAGTACAAAATGGGACTAGTCGGAAAATGAAGTTGTTACCTCGTGAGTGGGAAGCCTTTAAAGAAAAGAAGGGTTTGGAGATTGTATCTAACTTTCAGTCCGAACCAGAAGGGGTAGAAAATAAAATAGAAAACAATTTTAATATTTTAGAAGTAAAAGAGGGGGATGTTTTAGAGATGGAGGATGACTCTCATTTAGTTATAAGGGGGTGGGGAAAGAGTGGGAAGATGGGTTACGACAAATTTGCCCCCGGCGTGCCCAAAGATGGTGTAAGTACTTTTGAAACAAAAACTGAAGAGGAGTGGGAAAGCTTCGGGTCATTTGTTAAAAACTACAATTCTGAAAATATTAATAAGGTTGAAAAAAATATAGAAGAACCAAAACCAAAAAAATCTAAGGGTAATAATGGTAAAGGCGTTTTAAATAATGAGGTACCTCAAGATTTAACTAGTAAAAAAAGAGAAAAATCTACCCGTTGGGGTGATACCGAAGAAGAAAAAGCTAGGGTTGGAAAGAAAAATAATGCCGACAAAATTTTAGATAACTTAGATACCACTCCACCAGAAGATCTCAACTTACAAGAAGTGAGTGATTGGGAGCCAGGTGTACCAGAAGAAGCTTTAGAGACAAATGAAGCACCAGTGGCAGAAAAACCTAAACGCGGTCGACCTAAAAAGGTTGTAGAGACACCACCGGCGGTTAAACAATCGTTGGAAGAGGCTGGTAAAATCATGGCCGAATTAGAAAAACCTAGTAAGAAGGAGGTGCCTTTAAATTTAAAGGAGGGTCAAGTTATTTGGGATGAGCGAGGGAATGAGGTAATAGTACTGGATGTAAAAACTAACCCGATAAATGAAGATGAGGATTTAATGGATGGATATGTAACCCTACTCTATCCACCACAAAAGGGTCACAACAGGGGATCAGTAGAAGTGAAGGTATCTTTTGGTGATTTAGAAAAAGGTAAAAATAAAATATTTTTTACTGAGCAAATCCCATTTATAGAGATTGACGAGGAGGCAGAGAAGGAATTAAAAAATAAGATTCCCTTCAATTTAAAACGTGGGGATGTAATTTGGGGTGAACACAATGATGAAATGGTAGTTTTAGATGTGGTGGCTGAACCCGTAAATGAAAAAGAGGCTTTAATGAATGGTTATGTTTTACTTGGTTTTGAACCTAAACCAGGCCGGAATGATGACTTTATAGAAGAAAAAGTTCCTTTCTCAAAACTCAAAAAGAAGAAGGGTAAAATATCTTTAATTGATCCAACTCCAATTACAAATATTAATAAACAAGAGAGCACTGCGTTTGATGATTTAGTAGATGAGCAAGAACCACCACCATTACCGGCAGAATATTTGGCTCAAGTGGAGGCGGAAAAGAGACTAGCCGAGGGAAGACGTTTAGCTCAATTAAGAGAGGAGATCTCCCATGGTGATTTAGGTGCCGACTTAGCTAAACATTGGACACCTGTTGATGTAGAGATGCCTAAACGTGAGCCACCACTCTCTCCTAGCTTAAGAAAATTACCTAAAAAATCTTGGTGGCAAAGACTTTTGGGCCTCTAAAGAGAAAATATGTTAAGCTAGGCGAGTGACTTATTTAGACGAGTTAAATACAGAGCAAAAAGAAGCGGTCCTTCATACGGAGGGGCCGCTTTTGGTGGTGGCAGGAGCCGGTGCCGGTAAAACGCGCGTTATTACTTATCGGATCAAACATTTAATTGAGCAAGCAGGGGTTAAACCCGAGTCCATTTTAGCCATCACCTTTACCAACAAGGCCGCCAAGGAGATGAAGGAGCGGGTTGATAAACTTTTAGAAGGGAGGGTTGGGGGCCGGCCTATGATTGGCACCTTCCACTCGCTAGGCTCCATGATCTGCCGAGCCCACGCCCGCCAACTAGGGCGCGATCGTTACTTCTCCATCCTTGATCGGGATGAGTCTATTACTTTAATTAAACAAGCCGAGCGCGAGCTAAGTATTGATGAAAAGCGTTTTGAACCGCGCAAAATTTTAGGCGCCATCTCGCGAGCCAAGGGGGACGGCTTCTCGCTCACCGATTATAAAACTGAGGCGGGGAACGACTTTTATCCCAAACTAGTGATGCAAGTGTGGGAGCGATATCAAGCTTTAGTGGCCAAGGCCCGAGCCTTTGACTTTGATGACTTACTTTTAGAGACGGTTAAATTATTAAAGCGCGAGCCGGAGATTTTAAAGTATTATCAAGAGCAATTTAAATATTTATTAATTGATGAGTATCAAGACACCAACACTGTGCAATACGACTTGGCCAAACTCTTGGCTGGCGGCGTTCCGCCAGCTGGCGGAAATATTTGTGTGGTGGGTGATGTGGATCAATCTATTTACTCTTGGCGGGGTGCCGACTTTGCCAACCTCTTAAGATTTGAAAAGGATTTTGTCGGCGCTAAGGTGGTGCTCTTGGAGGAGAATTATCGCTCTACTCAAACCATCCTCACCGCCGCTAATCAAATAATTAGTAAAAATAAAAACCGCCACGAGAAAACTCTTTTTACTAAAAATAATGAGGGCGAGCAAATAAGCGTGGTTACCGCGCTCTCCGAGTTGGCCGAGGCCGACTTTGTAGCGAGTGAGATTAAAAAGTTGTTGGAGGGCGGGGCTACCGCTAGCAATATGGCGGTGCTTTATCGAGCCAACTTCCAATCACGCGTACTAGAGGAGGCCATGCTCCGTAAGAATGTGCCGTATCAAGTATTGGGCACGCGCTTTTTTGATCGCAAAGAGGTTAAAGATTTAATGGCCTATTTAAAAGCGGCAATTAATAATGATGATTACGCCGCCCTCACCCGCGCTATTAGCTCACCACCCCGCGGCATTGGTAAAACCACCATTATGAAGATTGCGGCTGGTGAGCGCGAGAGTTTACCCGCTGCCATGGCGCGCAAGGTAAGTGATTTTTATCGTAACTTGGCCGAGATTAAAGTAGGAGTGGAGACTAAAATCACTTCCGAGGTAATTAAATTTACCTTACAAGCATCGGGGTTAGAAGCAAGTTTAAAAAAGGGGAGTGCCGAGGAGCAAGAGCGGCTTGAGAACTTACGCGAGTTGGTAACCTTGGCCACCAAGTATGATTATTTACCGGCACCGGAGGGTATTATTATGCTCCTCGAGGAGGTGGCCCTCGCCAGTGAGCAAGACTCGTTAAATGAGAAGAAGGAGGGGGTTAAACTCATGACCGTCCACGCCGCCAAGGGGCTAGAGTTTGACTATGTGTTTATTACCGGCTTAGAACAAGACCTCTTCCCTCATGCCGGCTTTGGCGAGAAGGATAGGGATGAAGAGGAGGAGAGGCGACTCTTTTATGTGGCTATTACCCGGGCGAGGAAGAAGGTTTACTTATGTTACGCCCAAGTGCGCACGATCTTTGGCTCACGCCAAGTGACTATACCCTCGGAGTTTATCTTTGATATCTCTGACGATTTAGTTAATCTTACCGAGCACCACGCAGAAGATTTACCAAATGGGGGAAAGAGTTATCTACCAGATATATTCTTTTAACACACCCCAACGCCTGCCCGACAAAGCTTTAGCGACGGCGGGGCGGCAAATCCTATTTGCCAGACATCTTTTTCTAAGATAACCTAATAGCAGAGGAGGTGAAGTACATGGGAAATCAACGCCATGGCTGTCGGTTGTCAGCCCAAAATGTAATTGCATTAAGGCGAGCTCTTAAAAAAGCTCAAATTCCGCCGCCCAAGGTGATGGATCGATTAGTCGGCGGATGCAAATCAGTTTTTGTAAAATCAACCTAACCAAAAGCGCCGTGCATACACTTCGTATGCCGGCGCCTTTTCTTTTTGGTTAAAAAGGCTATAGTGGCGGGATGGAATTAATTAGAGCTAAACCAGAAGATATTGATTTATATTTAGAAATAGAGAATTATTTTTTTAATTCAAAAACCTATTCAATTTTTACTAACAGAAATGAGATCGCCCAAGAAATAAGCGGTCATGTTATGTATTTTATAAAAAATGATGAAGTCATCATCGGCCGAGTTAGTTATAAATTTCAAGAAAATGGTGACGCTTACTTGAGCGATTTAGTTATAATCCCATCATTTCAAAATCAAGGCTTTGGGAAAAAGGTTTTAAATAAAATATTAAATGAAATTGGGAAAAAAAGAATTACTTTAATTGTTCACCCTGATAGCAAAAATGCAGTAAAGTTATATGAGTCTTTTGGTTTTGTTATCGAGAAAAGAGTGGAAAATTATTTCGGCGATGGCGAGCCAAGGGTAGTGATGGCAAAAACCGCTTAAGACGGGTATAGTGCCCATATGCAAGTTAAAGCTAAAAAGTCGCTGGGGCAAAATTGGCTCAAGAATGAGCAGATTGTGCGGGAGATTGCTGCCGCGGCTAAAATAATTAAGAAGGAAAAGGTTTTAGAAGTTGGCCCCGGCCAAGGGGTTTTAACCCACGCCTTATTAGAGGCGGGAGCTAATGTGGTAGCAGTGGAGAAGGATGATCGATTAATTGACGGTTTAAAACAAAAATTTAGTTTGGAGTTAATGAGCGATAAGTTAGAGATTATCCATCACGATATTTTAGACTTTGATCCGATTTTAATAAATCAAAAATACAAGGTGGTGGCCAATTTGCCGTATTATATTACTGGCGAGTTTATAAAAAAGTTTTTAACCACTCCCAATCAACCCGAGTTAATGGTCTTAATGTTACAAAAGGAGGTGGCCGAGCGTATAGCTAAGAGTAGGAAGGGGAGTGTGCTTGCGATGAGTGTTAAGGTTTATGGTGAGCCTAAATATTTACGCACGGTCTCTAAGGGCAACTTTGAGCCAGCGCCCAAGGTAGACTCGGCAGTGTTGGTAATTGAGAATATTTCTAAAAACTTATTTACTAAATACAAAATTAGTGAGAAGGATTTTTTTACTACCCTTAAAAATGGCTTTGGCAGTAAGCGTAAAAAGTTAAAAAATAATTTAAACCTAGCCGGTGAGTTATTGGTTAAATATGGCGATAAACGCGCCGAGGACTTACAATTGGAGGACTGGTTAACAATATGCGCGACCAAATAAAAACTTTATTGTTAGGAGTTTTAATTTTAATCTTAGTCGGCTTTAGTGCGGCCTTTTATCAAGCTCTTAATAAAACCATCCCGGCTTTACGACCCCAACCTCTTACCAACATAGAGCCAGTCACTACTAGCGAGTCCATAACTAGTAGCTCTACTCCCACCTTAAGAGGGGACCAAATTGCCGTTAATGTAGGCACTAGCACTTTAATCTTAGACCTGGCCACCACTAGCGCCGCTCGCTCACGGGGTTTATCGGGCCGAGCTAGTTTAGACCCCAATGCCGGCATGCTCTTTGTTTTTGACGAGCCAGGGCTCTACGGCTTTTGGATGAAGGAGATGAAGTTCTCTCTCGACCTTATCTGGCTAGATAATAAGGGTAAGGTGGTATATATCACCACTAATTTAAGCCCCAAAACTTACCCTAACGCCTTTTACCCCGTAAGCCCGGTTAAATATGTCATCGAGGTTAATGCCGGCTGGACCAAGCTTAATGGTCTAGAGTTAGGTGATACCCTAGATCCCCTTGATTTTTAAGGCTTTTTTAGTGTTTTAGAGGCCGGAGGAGCCAATCATCCTAATAATCCCGCCTGGGACAGGCTCCGGGATCGCGCAGGGGATAAAACTAACCAATTTTTGACACGTGGCCACCCCAAAGGCGGTGCCCAAAACCCAAGGCCCAGGGGTAAAGATATTAAAATACGAGTAAAGCTTAGACACCCCCGGCATATAGAGGAAGATGCCCGCCTTAGGCGGCCCAACGGTAATTTTAACCCCGTTGCAACAGACCTCGCTCATTAAAATTTTGCCCCCAATTAAATTGGTTAAGCCTGGCACTTGAGCCCGAGCGGTAACAGGTAAAAAGAGAAGTAAATTTAAGAGTAAAAAGGCGCCTAAATATTGTCGGGGTAAAGTTAACATATCCTTAGTATAAACAATTTACCCTTATCCACAAAAAACAAAGTAATTTAAAGCTAAAACTTGTCTTAATTGGGGTATAATGTAGCCATAAAATGGCCTTTAGTCTGCCTATGCCAACTAAAAAGTTTTGGCTCTTCGCCGGAGTGGTGGCGATAGTGGCCTTAGGTGGCCTTTGGTACGCTGGTAAATCTTATGAAGGCAATTTTAAAGGTGATAATTTAAATAATCTCCACCTCTCTAAAGAGCAGGTTGATTATTATAATAAAATTGTGGCCCGGGCTTTAGAGTTGCGCGCCATTACTAGCCAATCTTTAGATACGCCTACCACCACGAGTCTTAAGACCTTAGCTAGTCAAAATTTATCTAAAACTAATTACACCCAAAAAAGTCTGACAATTAGTAAAAAGGAGGATGCCGCTAGTCTTAAACTTTATGGTCAATCAGTAGGGCAGATCTTAAGCGTTTTTAGTACCCCCCACCTTAATGAGTCCAAAATAATGTTAACCGCTTTAGATACTAAAAATCCTCAAAAGTTAGCCGAGCTCGCAGCCCTTAAAAAAACTCTTGATACTACTGTGACTAAACTCCTTAAATTAAGCACCCCTAAAAGCGCGGTTATTCTCCACTTAAAACTGGTTAATAATTTAAATCTCCAAAGTAAGTTACTAACCAATATGGAGCAAGTTTTTGACGAGCCATTACTTGCCCTGGAGAGCGCCGAGGCTAGTTATAAAACGGTTAATGATTTTTATCAGTTAGCCGGCGAGATTAATCAATACTTCCGCGCTCGAGGAATTATTTTTAACCCTACAGAGACAGTTAAAATCTACCAGACTACCTAAACCATGACCGCTTACTTTAAAAAAATATTTTCTATCTTCACTGTCGCTGGACTAATCAGTGGGCCAATTAGCGTCTCGGCTCAAGCTCTTGCCGACCCCAATGCTTACCAACAAGTTATTCAAAACAACAAAGGCTCTGGTAGTTCTATCTTATCTAACTCTGACCCATTTGGCACTGGGAGTGTAATTGATGGTTACACTGGTGCCGGTGGTGGGAGCGATTTTCTCCAACAAATTATGGGTGACCAAGCCGCTTGTGAGGCCGAGGCTCCGCAGGCCCAAAATGCCCAGCAATCAGCCTTTGGCCAAGGTTTGGGCCAGGGTGTATCCCAAGCTGGAGTGGAGGCTTTACAAAAAAACTTTGGTTCTCAAATTCAACAAGCAGTTCAAGCTGATTTACCACAACGCCTCTCAAATGATATCCAAACTCAATTACCTCAAGTTTTTGCCACCAATTTACAAAAGCACATTCAAGATTATGGTTTAGACCCAAACAATATTTCTGACGAGGTTAAGACGGCGGTAATGCAAGAGAGTATTAACCAAATTGCCAAACAAAGTGTAGGTAATAGTATTAAAAACTCTGTCCCTACCGCCGTTAATCGCTCACTCCAACAAGGTTTACCCGATGCTCTCCCGGGAGCCTTAAGTACCTCACTCCAAGGCAGCTTAGGTGGACCACTCCAAAATGCTCTCTTGGGCGCTTTAGCTGGTAACTCCAATATTGGGGGCACTTTAGTGGATCAAATTGTTGGTAGTGTAGGTAATCGAGTGACGGCCGCTATTATACCTCAACTAACCAGCTCCTTAGATGAGATTACTTCATCTTTAACT
>CAZIEN010000006.1:0-3475 GCA_964538315.1 uncultured Candidatus Saccharibacteria bacterium | reverse complement strand
GATGGAGTAGTAGGCCAACTTGATCAATCACTTAATGGTTTAATCAATAACTCTACCGGCTCTATTAATCAATCCTTAAGTCAAATTACCGGCTCGGTAACCAATTTAAGTCAAACTCTAACTAGTGCCTTAACTAGCCCAATTAATGATTTAAGTACTGGTTTAAATGGCTCCATTCAAGATTTAACCCGCGCTTTAACTGATCCAATTAATGGTTTATCGCAAGATTTAAATCGCTCCATTAGCCAGATGGGTCAGAGTTTAACTGGCGCCATGACCAAACCTCTAAACGACTTTACTAAACAAATTAGTAGCTCATTTGGTGGGATGACAGATAAGTTAAGCCAGACTATTACCAGCCCCATCAACCAAATGACTGAGAAGTTAAGTGGCGTCGCCACTGGAGCAGTGGATCAAGTAATGAAGCCGGTAACCGACTTAGTGGGTAATGCCACCAGTGGACTGGCTGAAGGTGTACTTGGGGGAGCGGGTGGTTTATTAGGAGGAGCTGGAGGTGGACTCTTGGGTGGATTAGCAGGAGGGAGTGTCCCCGTACATGAAGCCGGAGAATTATTAAGTGTAACCAAGGATATTAAATCAATTGAGAGTGACTCCCAAAAAACTTTGGTTGAAATTTGTGGGCATATTAAAGATGTTCGCCGGATCCAATTAGCTATAGAGCAAAAGGAGTTTGTACAAGACGCCCAAGCACGCGACCAGGCTAATAAATTAACTGGCGATTATAATAAAGAATATTTAGATTATATTAATAGTGGCCACGCCGCCAACGCCAGCGGTGAGAAGGATAGCTTTGTCATCCAAAATTATGGTGACTACTTACAAAGCAAGCGTAATGAGGCCGCCAAAATTGCCCTAGATACCGATTTAAAAAACTCGGGTGATATTTTTAAAGATGCCACTCGAGAAATTTTAACCAAGCAAGAGGCTACGGGGCGCAATTATCCAGCCTCTACCATCTCTAAAGCCGATTACGATAAACTCCAAAATCCTAGCCAAATTAGTAGTAGCGACTTTACCACCTTACTGACTAAAGTTTACGACCCAACTAAACCCAACAACCCCTTAACCTCTTACATCATTAATAACGAGATCTTACAGAGTGCTAAAGACCGAGCTGAGCAATTAGCCATTACCGAGTCTCAATCATCTGGCTTTAAACCAGTTGAGGAGTGTATAGAGAAGGCGAGTGACGGCCAAAACTGCTTGAAGTGGAAGATTATTACCCCTAGCTCTATTGTGGCCCATCAAACCGGCACGGTGCTAGACACTAAACTTAATCAATTAGAGCAGGTGCATGAGGTAAGTGATTTAAGCCAAGACACTCCTACTCCCAGCGTCCAAGAGACCGCCACCCTTAAACCATCTGATAGTAAAGCTGGTGGGAGCTCGGGCTTTAATAACGGCTTTATGAGTAATGCCTTCTCCGGTTTACTTAATCGCTTGCGCGGCATCTTTAACGGCGGCCTCAACTTACCAGGGACAGGTGGTGGTAATGGGGGAGGGGGCACAGGCACTGGGTCTGGCGACTTAGCGGTTAACTTTAACTTTACCTCGGCCACCACGGACCAAATTTTAGCCGGAGAGGCTAACAACGCCTTCCTTAATTGGCAGGCTACCGGTGCTACGGAGTGTGTAGCCGGTAATGACTGGCTCTCACTTAAACCCTCTGGTAATAAATTTGAGGCTAAGGCTACTAGTGGTCAAAGTGTGGGCACTAGTGGTAGCTTAACCCTCCGTTATCCACTCACCTTTGACGCCAGTTTAACTAGGATGAGGGGTGATGTGTTAACTGATATGCCAACAGAGAGTACAATTAACCCTAGTTTGACCCAACAAGTTACCGCTATTGCGGTGGCCGCCAGCGAGATTGCCGCCGGAGATAAATTTATTCTCACACTTAAAAATGGTAATGAGGCCCCGGCTCAGGTAAGTGTCACCCTTACCACTAGTACTGCTGGCGCTTTAAATACTGCTCTTAAAACAGCTGTAAGTAGCTTAAGTGAGGGGAGTGAGGCGGCGGTGATGTTTAGTCGCTTCCTTATTACCACTGGGGCTAACCCTGAGGGAACCGGCTTTATAACCATGACTCTTAACCCCACTTATCAAATTACTTGCACCAACGGCACTGACTCGGTAAATAAAACCGTAACCATCACCCGCTAACATGAACTTTAATTGGAAAAAATTAATCTCAACTATATCAATAGTTATATTGGTTGGGTTTTTTCCTATTAATGTAGGCGCTTTTGATTGGGCAACTCTTTTAAAAACAGCTGGAACATCTTTTATACCCGGTTTAAGTATTATTGAATCTACTGATTGGGTTTCTCACCTCCTAGAAGAACCGCTGGCTAATTTAATGGTCCAAGGTAATAATCAACAAACCATAGCTAATATTGATGATTATATTAGTAAAATAGCAGCTTCAATAAACAAATTAGATGAAGAAAGGAGATCTGGAACATTGACCCCTGAACAACTACAAGAAAAAACCGATCAAATAAATAGATTAACTGATGTATATAGCCTAGCCGTTGATACAAGAAACGGAGTTATACCGCAAAGTCAGCAAACAATCAAAAATTCATTAAATGATTCAAAACCAACCTCTTATAAATGCCAAATAGTTCCTTCTATAGAATTAAATGGTTGCCTCTTACTTGGCTTTCAATACTTACTTTCAATAATATTATGGCTAACAGCCTGGATTTTATATTTAGCCTCTTGGATTTTTAATGAATCGGTTAAAATTTCTGTTCTTCAATTTTCTGACTATGCTAAAGGTACCGCCTTACCCGGTATAGAGGTGGCTTGGAAGTTGGCTCGCGATTTGGCCAACATCTTCTTTATCTTCATCTTACTTTATGTAGCTATTAAAACAGTTTTAGGAGAGGGTGGGGCTCAAAAATTAGTGACCAATGTAATTATTATGGCCCTCTTGGTTAACTTTAGTGCCGTTATCCCTAGAGTAATTATTGATGCTAGTAACATTTTAGCTTTGCAATTTTATAATAGTATCGGCAAGGAAATGAATGGTGGAGGGAGAGATATTAGTTCTTCTATTATCAATTGGGATACCCGATCTCAATATTTTACCAGTGATAGTACGGGGCAATTAAAAGAACCATCAGAGACAGAGCCCTCGGGTTTATCCGACACTATCGTTAAATCTATTGGAACATTCTTTTTAATGATGACGCTATCTTTTGTATTAGTAACGGCCGCGGTTTTATTTATTTACCGGACAATTGTTTTGCTAGTAATTATTATGCTTTCTCCTTTAGCAGTAATGGGTTGGGCTCTGCCTAAATATGGCAGTTACAGCAATAAATGGTTAGACACATTAACCAAGGAGGCCATTTGGGCCCCAGCCTTCCTCTTTATGCTCTACATGATCCTAAAGATTTTTGAGGATACTAATCGCTCCACCCAGGGTTATGGACAGATAATCCTA
>CAZIEN010000005.1:0-16695 GCA_964538315.1 uncultured Candidatus Saccharibacteria bacterium | reverse complement strand
GCAAATTAAATGGAGTTAACCCACCATGGTGGGCAGGCGGCGGTGGTTTTGGCGGCGGGAGTGGGGGAGGCTTTGGCGGTTTTGGCGGTGGCTCATCAGGCGGTGGCGGCTCCTCGGGGAGTTGGTAATCATACATTGACACATAACATAACATGTGCTAGTATCCTTTTTGGCACTGAACATTTTTTGTAACAAAAAAGCAGGGAGGAGTTAATTGTGAGTGTGATGGTTGTTTTGCCAGGATTTTTGAATAAGCGTGATTCGCGGCGTATTCGTTTATACGCCAAATTATTTGGGCCAGTGTCAGGCCAACTAATTGATACCTTATTGTGGGCAGCGGACAACAGTCAATTGCCAGAGGCCTTTAAGCAGGTCCGCCAGCACTACAAAACGCACTTGAAGTACTTGCCGATTGATCAGCGCGGTCTTGTGCTTACCTCTCGTCCGCGTTGGCCCGATTACAGACCAATGCGTAATCCAACCCGCGTGTTCCTCCGTCGCTTGCGTGGTGAGTTGGTCCAGAGACACTGGGCCAGACTCGCCAACCCCGCGGCCTAACGGTCGCCAACCCCGGCGTGGGGGAGGGCCCGGACTTTACCAAAGGTTCGGGCCCTTTTTTATTCTTATAGACCTGTTCTTTGTCTGACTATTGTTGACAAAAAACCAGGACCTGCTATAGTGCCAAACAGACAAAAGTTAGGGGATTGTCCCTAGCTAATGCCCACAGGGCGAAGGAGTTTAAGGATGAAGCACATCTTGCCCATCCGCGGACCGAACCCCAAGTACTTTGTGATTTGCGCGATTCTCACGATGTTCCTGCTGTGCGTTCCGGCGAATGCGATGGCGGATCAGTCGGCCCACAACAATATGATCCCGGCCGGCAATTCCAACCTCGCGGTGTTCCAGAATTCGAATTCGGCCGATATCCTCGGCCCGGCGTCCCACATCGATTCGAACTACGCGTCCATTAATTGTTTGACTTCGGCGGCGACGCGCGCCATTCCCATTACCGCATGTATGAAGGAGGGCAACGTCTACCGCGCGACCAACAGCACTTGGCGGAGATCCTGTCTCAATGCGGCACAATCGAATTCGCGTACATATATGAATACGACGACCGGCGCGATCGAAGCGACGTTCCCGCGGCGAATTTCGGCCCCACTCCTGACCTAAACGGGTCCGGCTTGGCCGAAGACTTCACAGCCCCCTTCCATTTGGTCGGGGGCTGCTTTTATTTTACTTAAATTTAAACTTACAGTTTTTGAATCTCTTTTAAATCGTGATCGGGCAAGTAGAGGATAATAAAGCCCACAATAATCCCTAACACGCCGGTTAAAGCGTGATCGTTGTTAAAAAAGATGAGGTCAATACCGTCTAATACATACCACACGCCGCGCCACACCAGCACGAGGCCAATAACGACGGCTAAATTTTTGGCAAAATATGCTACAGTAAAGGTAGAGGGTTGCATTTAAATAAAGTTTTAATTTATTAACTTAGTTTAACACACATTTTTATGGATAATAAATGGCTCATGAGTTTGGTGTTGGTGCTAATTGGTTTTGTACTTGGTTACTTGGCCTCGTTTAGTACTTGGGGTAGCATGCCTCGCAACTTAATGATGCGCGGATACGGCAATGGTTGGCAAGGTGAGATTAATCAAGATGTTGATTATGGTGGCCGCTACATGATGGGTTACCCTGCTCCCGGCCGTGGTTTACTCCCTATTGATGGCGATTATCCTACCAGCACCCCCGCCGGCGTCCCGATTAATTATTAGTTTACTCGCTTTACAAATCATCCATAAGATGATACTATTTATTTGATGGATGATCGTTGTAAAATTAACTGGTAATTGGAAGGAGGTGATTTTTGTGTCAGCATCTTTGACGATGCCGTTATCCGCAATGTTTGCAGAAAGGGTAATTCCCTTCGTGGTAGAGGGTTCATATGATGATCGGAGCCAAAAGTTCCAAGGTCTATGTAATTCCTCTTCTAATGCCACTAGGACTCATTGTGCCACTGATACTGGTGGCCACAATGACGTTGATCAGGACGACGACCAAGACTAATCTCACTGGTTAGGGCGAAGGGGAGGCAACACGAAAGTTGCCTCCCCTTTAAATTAAATAAAAGAAGGGCAGGTGTTCTATGATTCTACTAATCTCGAATGAATTAGATTTTACCTCTGACAAATTGGTTGAGTGTGTGAATAGATTAGGTGGAGAAATTTTTCGGTTCAATACAGAAAAAACCGGAGATAAATTTTCTCTTGGCCTAGATATTATTGATGGTAGTTATGATGGATTTATTGGTTGTGGTAATAGACGAGTCGATCTCTCAGAAGTAGGAAGTATTTTCTATAGAAGGCCTAAAACACCTCCTTGTGAAGATTATGATTCCGGCATGAGGGATTTCATTAAGGAGGAATCAAACGCCTTCATTAGGTGGCTCTGTACACTTATGAAGGATCGATTTTGGATTAGTGAACCTTACTGTGTCAAAAGGGCTGAATCAAAATTTGACCAATTGATCATAGCAAGGCAACTTGGTTTTTTAACTCCAAAAACTTGTATTACTAATGACCCAATTAAGGCTAAGGCTTTTTATGAAGGTTGTGGTAATAAGATTATCGTCAAGACTTTGAGGGCTGGAAGTTATAAAAAGGGGCCAGATGTCTATCACTCGTATTCAACGGTAATAAGTGACCAAAATGTTTCCAGTCTGGATAATGTAAGAGTTTTGCCTTGTGTTTTGCAAGAATATGTATCCAAGGATGTGGAATTAAGGGTTACAGTGGTAGGTGAAGAGGTCTTCTCTTGTGCCATACATTCTCAAATAACTACTCTCACTAAGGACGATTGGCGTCGGTATGACCTAGATAATACTCCTCACACAATTTTTGACCTTCCAGAGACTATAAGAGGTTATTGTGTTGACCTTGTTAAGCACTTTGGACTTGTTTATGGGGCAATAGATCTAATCTTAACCCCTGACGGCCGGTACGTTTTTCTAGAAATCAACCCAAACGGCCAATGGTTTTGGATAGAGGAGATGACAGGGTTAAAAATTACCGAATCAATCGCTCGTATGTTGGTTGAGCATTCATTTTAGGAGGGTCTTTTACCCTCCTTTTATTTTGAAGATAATTTTGTTAGATTTAAGTTAAATGGATAAATTTATTGATGAGCTGTTAAAAATGGCCCAGGAGGATCAGGTGATTTTGGCTACTAACGATCCTATTAAACAAAAAGAGGTTTTAATAAAGAATACTGATAGGTTAAAGAATTTAATTGAGGAGCATGGCTGGCCTATTGTTAGTAAATTTGGGGAGAAGGCGGCTCAGGCAGCTTGGTTAATTACTCAACACTCAGACCATGATCTAGAATTCCAAAAAAAAGTTTTAGAAATACTTAAATCCTTACCTAAAGAAGAGGTGTTATCAAAAAACATTGCTTATCTAGAGGACAGAGTTTTAGTGGCAGAAGGTAAGCCTCAAGTATATGGGACTCAATTTTATGTGGATGGAGAGGGTGAATATGGACCTCGTCCAATAAGCAATGAAGAAACATTAGAGGATCGATGGCAAATTATGGGTTTGGGAGAGGGTTTGTGGCCTACCTTCTCTGACTATAAAGATTTTATGGTTAAAAGGTTTAAATCTAAGTAGTCATTTTACTCACTGTGAGCGAAAGCGGCGCCGAGCACTGTCTCGGCGCCGCTTTGTTTTAACACTTTCATTACCTCACTTAAGGTGGCGCCGGTGGTGGTGACATCATCAATCACAATAATCACTCGGCCTTCGGCCTCGTCTTGCGCGGCACTAAACGCGCCGCGCAAGTTCTTAAGTCTCGCACTGCGATTTTTTAAAGCCACTTGCGGGGGAGTGTGTTTAATCTTTTTAACTAAGTTAGGTTGGTATTCTAAACTCTCCGGCTCGAGGGAGACCAAGGCTTTAGCCAAGAGGGCGGCTTGATTATAACCTCGCTCGCGCGCTCGTTTAGCACTTAAGGGTACTGGCGTCACCATAATTTTTTGGTTTCCGGCATAGGCTTTTAAATCGGCAATCTCCTCCACTAAGCGCTCATATCATGGCGTGGCCAAGTCACTGGCTAAGCTAGTTAAGAACTGATACTTAAGTTGCCAAATTAATTTCTTGGCCAACGGCGCTTCATAATTAAAACAGGCCAAGATATTGTCACTAATTGGTATTACCGGTGCCGGTGGTAAAGTGGCTAAACAATTTTTACACGCCAAATGCCCTGGTTTACCACAACCCAAGCACCGCCGGGGGAAAAGTAGGTCTAAAAAAGCCGTCCACATCTTGATCTTATGATATAATAAAAGGAACATTTTTAGCATATGGCTTTTACTCTTCCGGCTAGTTTAACTAAATTATTTAAACAATCTTCCGGCGCTATTTTTAGCGAGGGTCAAAGTGTGGTGGGTGTGGATATTGGTTTGTCATCTATTAAGATGGTCCAATTACGCAAGGAGCAAGGCCGCGGCATTTTAGAGACTTACGGTGAGTTGGCTATTGGTCCGTATGTGGGCCTCGCCGTGGGTCAAGCCGGCACCGCCACCACTGATCAAATTGTTCAAGTTATTAATGATTTAATTAAAGAGGCCAATGTTACGGCTACGCGCGGCGTTTTCTCTATCCCCCTGCGCTCCTCACTCCTTACGGTTATTGAGATCCCAGCGGTGGATAAAGTAAAACTGGAGGAGGTGGTACCGTTAGAAGCGCGCAAGTATATCCCCGTGCCCGTGTCTGAGGTAGTGCTCGATTGGTGGTTGGTGCCCTCGCGCTTGCCCGATGAGGACCCAGACCCAGTGACGGGCAAACAAATTAAAAAGCCCTCCGAGGTCTTGGTGGCCGCCGTGCATAAAGATGTGATGAAACAGTTCCAAGCCATTAGCGAGCAAACGGGTTTAAGTGGTGCTAGTTTTGAGATTGAGACTTTTAGTGCCATCCGCGCCGCCGTGCGGGGTGATTTAACAGCTACGGCCGTTTTAGACCTGGGCGCTAGTAGTACCAAGATGACCATCGTCGACTTTGGTGTCATTAAGCGCTCGCATACTATTAATAAGGGCGCCCAAGATATTACCGGCGCGCTCTCGCGCTCAATGAATGTGGAGTTTGCTAAAGCTGAGGAGATTAAGCGCAAGGTTGGGTTAGTGGAGCGAGTGGGCGAGGACACTATTTTGCCGATTGTGAGCCCAGTTGTGGAATACGTCTTTTCAGAAGTGAATAAGCTTATGGTAAACTATGGACAGAGTCATGCCCGCTCGATCGATAAAATTATTTTGCTCGGCGGCGGTGCTTTACTCCAAGGTTTGCTCCCAATTGCTAAAGAGCGCACGGGGGTTGAGGTAATAATGGGCTCGCCATTTAATCGAGTGGAGGCGCCAGCTTTCCTTGAGCCGGTGTTAGAGCAAGTGGGGCCCTCCTTTGCCGTGGCCACGGGGCTGGCCCTGCGTGGTTTGCAAACTAGCTAACTTTTGTTATGGAGAACGAATTTAAAACTTCTTTTATACCCAAACAAGCCATTGTCCAAAGTCCGGTGGAGACCAAGCGTCCCATCAGCTTAATTTCTACAATTTGTTTTATTGTTTTATTACTCTCAGTACTCCTGGCGGGCGGCACTTATGGTTATGAGAAGTTGCTGGCCGCGGAGATTGCTCGGCCTTGCCCGGACCCTAGTCAAACTGTCTCTCAAGGTTGTGGTCTTAAGGCCTCACTAGATAAAGAGCGTAAGGCTCTTGATGAGGGCTTACTAACCGAGTTTAAACGCTTAGCGGCTAAACTTAATTTAGCCTCAGTTTTAATAGACAAGCACTTAACGGTGCTTCCCGTGTTTGACCTTTTGTCTAAAATAACTTTAGAGACGGTGCGTTACACCTCCGTTGACTACAATAACGGCACCCTTAATATTGTGGGCACCGCTCGGAGTTATGAGGATATTGCCGTCCAATCCCACGTGTTTGATGAGGAGCGATTAATTAAGAGTTTTATTTTCTCCGATCTCAACTTAGATGGACAAGGCAATGTGATTTTTAAATTGGTCGTTAATTTAGACCCTCGAGTGTTAAAATATTCTTTGTCTAATTAATTATTTTTTA
Source organism: uncultured Candidatus Saccharibacteria bacterium (assembly GCA_964538315.1). Taxonomy (GTDB): domain Bacteria; phylum Patescibacteriota; class Minisyncoccia; order Phycocordibacterales; family XYD1-FULL-46-19; genus JAGORB01. Next base: position 10,572 of record CAZIEN010000005.1, on the reverse strand, counting down.
TGAACCGCGTCTTTTTACCAATCATTTACTTAGCCATCGCCATTGGGCTCTTTTATGGTCTCACTCGAGATTTAATTACTAAAGTCGAGGCTCGCCGAGCCGAGAAGGCCGAGTTAGTGGCCGCTCTTAATCGAGCCCAAGAGTTGCGCCAGGTAGCCGATCGCTTGCGCACCGAGTATTACAGCTTCTCCGATGAGGAGCGCGGGCGACTTAATAAAATGATCCCCGACAACGTAGATAACGTCCGCTTAATTATTGATACCAACAACATTGCCGCTCGTTATGGCATGACCATTAAAGATGCCAAAATTAAAACCGAGGAGAAGGCACCCACCGATACCACCACTAATCCCTCGGCTAAGATTATTGATAACCCCTCGGGCCAAATTGGCCAGGGTACAGTCACAATTGCCTTTACTGTCACGGGTACTTACCCCGTCTTCCGACAATTCTTAGGTGACTTGGCCTCATCTTTGCGCTTAGTGGATATTAAAAAGTTGTCGTTTAAGTCGGCCGATAAAGATACTTACCAATACTCGGTGGAGCTTAATACCTATTGGCTAAAATAATTTATGTCTAAACGCCTAATTAACTTAATTACTCTCCTCATTGTCTTAGGTGGCGTTTTTTATGGCTATCGCTACTTCTTTGTTACTCCAGCCGTTACCGAGACAGCGGGTGTGAGTGTAACTAGTAGTATTGATCCACAAAGTTCTAATGGCGAGTTTTTAGATCTCCTCTTGTCAGTTAAAAAACTTTCTTTAACCAAGGCTTTATTTGATAACCCCGTTTTCCGCGATCGGTTGCAAGATTATGGCCGGCCTTTACCCGAGCGTACCATTGGCCGAGAAAATCCCTTTGCTCCTATTGGTGTTGGTAGCAGTGGCACTACCACTACGGTGAGTACTAGTGCCACCTCGACTAAACCAACCACGGCTACTTCTACCAAGGCCACCGCCACCACTACTCCCAAAGCTAAAACTACCACTGCTCCGGCTAAATCTGCTCCACCCTCTGATGCGGAGCTTAACCAACTTAATCAAGATTTAAATAATTTAGACAGCACTAACTTTAGCTTTTAGGGCCTATGGCGGATAACCCTCCCATCCCATCTAAAGCGCTTGGCGGCCAACAGATTGCCCCGGAGGTTTTGGGCTTGGTCCCGGCTGATGCCGCCACTCATTATCGCTTTGTGCCACTGGGTGTAGCTGATGGTGTGCTCGAGGTGGGGATGGTTAATCCGGAGGATTTAGCCGCCCGCGACGCCTTGCAGTTTATCGCTTCTAAAGTGGGCCTGCCGTTTAAAGTTTTCCAAATCTCGGAGGACGACTTCCAGGCCTCGGTTAAGGGTTATGATGGTTTAACTGGTGAGGTGGATAAAGCTTTAGACGAGTTCCAAGCCACCATTGAGGAGGATAAGGCTAAGGCTGATGAGAAGATTAAGATTGATAAAAAGCCGGCTGGCGGTGGGCCCTCGATTGTGGAGGAGGCGCCGGTCACTAAGATTGTGCAAGTGATTTTAGAGCATGCCACCTCGGGCGCCGCCTCTGATATCCACATTGAGCCACTTAACGATAAGGTGCGTGTGCGCTTCCGCGTAGACGGCACCCTCTTCTCCTCGATTTTTTTACCACTGTCGGTGCACGCCGCGGTGGTAGCTCGCATTAAGATCCTCACTAATATGAAGTTGGATGAGAAGCGTAAGCCTCAAGACGGACGCTTCTCGGCTAAGGTAGAGGGTCGGCGTATCGACTTCCGTGTCTCTACTCTGCCCACTTACTTTGGTGAGAAGGTGGTGATCCGTATTTTAGACCCCGAGAAAAAGTTAATCACCCTGCCCTCCCTTGGCTTACAAGGTAATAACTTAGAGGCCGTAAAGCGGGCACTGGCCAAGCCTTATGGTCTCGTCCTCCTCACTGGTCCAACTGGCTCGGGTAAAACCACTACTCTTTACTCGATGTTAAATGAGATCGATCGCGAGAAGTACAATGTGGTCTCGCTGGAAGATCCAATTGAGTACGACATCCCGGGTGTTAACCAATCGCAAGTTCAACCGGATATTGATTACACTTTTGCCAACGGCTTGAGGAGTATTTTGCGCCAAGACCCCGACATTATTATGGTTGGTGAGATCCGCGATAAAGAGACGGCCAAGCTTGCTATTCAAGCGGCGCTCACTGGTCACCTGGTACTCTCCACCTTACACACCAACAACGCTATGGGTGTGATCCCGCGTCTCATTGATATGGGAGTGGATCCATATTTAATTGCCCCCACTTTAGTGGCGATGATGGCCCAACGCTTGGTGCCAACTTTGTGTGAAGATTCTAAAGAGGAGTTGCCAGTCTCGGAGAGTATTAAAGGTTTAATTGATGAGCAGTTTAAAGACTTGCCACCCGACGCCAGGCAAAATATTAAGGTCCCCGATAAAGTTTATCAAGGGGTACGCTCGGCCACTTGCCCGGCGGGCACGCGTGGACGCTTAGGTGTGTTTGAGGTCATTGAGATGGATCAAGGCTTAGAGAAGATTATTTTAACCAATCCGTCCGATGCGGCTATTTATGATTATGTGCGAGCCAAGGGCTTTTTATCATTTAAAGAAGACGCGCTGGAGAAGGCCTTTACCGGGCTTATTCCCTTTGCGGAAGTAAATAAGTTATAATTAAAACATTATGCCTCAACTTGATTATAAAAAAGAGATTATTGATTTAGTCGCCATTGTGGCCAAAGAGGGCGCCTCCGACTTACACCTCTCGGCTGGCCGTCATCCAACCATCCGCGTCTCGGGTGATTTAATCCCGATTGTTAATAAACCAGTTTTAACTCCCGCCGACACCATGGGCTTAGTGATGGAGATTTTAAATGAGGAAAATCAAAAACGCTTTTTAGAGCGTAAGGATATCGACTTCTCGTATAGCCCAGATGATCAAGTGCGCTTCCGCGGTAATGCCTTTATGGAGCGCGGCACCGTAGGGGCCGCCTTCCGCTTGATCCCGACTAAAATTAAAACCATTGAGGAGTTAAACTTGCCACCACTTTTAAATGACTTTGCTCGCAAGCAACAAGGTTTCTTTCTCGTCGTTGGTCCCGTTGGTCAGGGTAAAAGTACCACTCTGGCTGCGATGGTAGATATGATCAATCACGAGCGCTCGGAGCATATTATTACCATTGAGGATCCCATTGAGTATCTTTATCAATCCGACAAATCTATTATTGATCAACGCGAGGTCCGTTTTGACACTCTCTCTTTTGCCTCCGGTTTGCAATCGATGTTCCGTCAAGATGTTAACGTGGCTTTAATTGGCGAGATGCGTAACCCCGAGACTATTGCCACGGCGGTGACGGCGGCTGAGACGGGCCACCTCATCTTCTCTACTCTCCACACTAACTCCGCCGCTCAAACGGTGGACCGGGTCATTGACTCCTTCCCCGCTAATCAACAAAAGCAAATTAAAATCCAGTTGGCGGGCTCCTTGCTCGGCATTTTCTCTCAGCGCTTATTGCCGCGTGTGTCGGGCGGGCTTATCCCTGGTTATGAGCTCCTTATTAATACGCCAGCGGTGGCCAACTTAATCCGCGAGGGTCGCACCGCTGAGATTGATGTGTTAATTGAGACGGGGAGTGAGCAAGGGATGATTGACTTTAATCACTCGCTGGTAGACTTAGTCCGTCGCGGCGAGATTACGGTGGAGACGGCTTATCAATACTCACTTAATCCTAAAGGTTTAGAGCGAATGATTTAATTTTATGTTATTTAATTACCGCGCCAGTAGTAAAGAGGGTGTTGAACAAAGTGGGAGCATTGATGCCCCCAATGTGGATATTGCCATCTCCTCGCTCCAACGCCGCGGTTTAATTATTTTAAAAATTACTAAAAATGGCGAGGAGGGGATGCGAGGGGTTTTGGGCCGGAGCATCTCCTTTTTTGGCCGAGTTAAAAACCGGGATGTCGTCCTCCTCTCACGCCAAATTGCCACCCTCTTTGAGGCCAAGGTCTCCGTGTTGGTAACGTTTAGACTTTTGGCGGCCGAGACGCCTAACCCTTTCCTCCGCGAGGCTCTCACGGCTGTGACCGACGATATTAAAGGCGGTTTACCTATCTCCACCTCCTTGGCTAAACATCCAGAAGTCTTCTCGGATTTTTATGTCAGTATGGTTAAGTCGGGTGAGGAGTCAGGTAAACTCTCGGAGACTTTTACCTATTTAGCTGATCACTTAGAGCGCTCGTACGAGTTAATGACTAAAGCTAAAAACTCGCTTATTTACCCAGCCTTCATTGTGGTGACCTTTATTGTGGTAATGATTTTAATGTTGGTGTTTGTGATCCCTAAGCTCTCGGCCATTTTACTTGAGACCGGCCAAGAGTTGCCTATTTATACTAAGGTAATTGTGGGGATTAGTAATATCTTTGTTAATTATGGCGCGCTAATTTTAATTTTAGTCGCGGCGCTCACTCTATTTTTGGTGCGGTATATCCCTACGGCGGCGGGTAACCTGGCTCTCTCGCGCTTTAAGTTGGCCACCCCGTACGTGGGTCGTTTGTATCAAAAATTATATTTAGCCCGTATTGCCGACAACTTAAACACCATGCTCACTAGCGGTATCTCGATGGTCCGCGCTTTGGAGGTTACGGCCGCGGTGGTGGATAACGATGTTTATCAAGAGATTTTAACCAAAGCGGCCCAAGCGGTTAAAGGTGGTGACTCTGTCTCGGCCACTTTTGGCAAATATGTAGAGATCCCAGGGATTATGGTCCAAATGATTAAAGTAGGTGAGGAGTCGGGTAAAATTGGCTTTGTGCTGGAGACTTTGGCCCGCTTTTATCGTCGGGAGGTTAATAATGAGGTAGACACCTTGGTGGGCTTAATTGAGCCGGTGATGATTGTCTTTTTGGCGGTGGGCGTTGGCTTCCTCCTCACCTCGGTATTGGTACCAATTTATAACGTGGCCTCGGGCATCTAGGCCTGTTTATCCACAAGGGGTGGACTAGTAGGCTAAGCAACGGTTATAATGGTAAGATAGTTGATTATTAATTTGTCTAGAAAATTATGAATAAGAATAAAGGTTTTACCTTAATTGAATTGTTGGTTGTGATTGCCATTATTGGTATCCTCTCGGGGATTGTGCTTACCTCGCTTGGTAGCGCTCGTAGCAAGGCTAAAGACGCTTCAGCTAAAGGTAGTATTAGTTCTCTCCGGGCTGAGGCGGAAATTGTAGCTGACGGGGGTGATTATACGGGTATGTGTGATGCTCCTTCTGTCGGTAGACTTATAGATGCTGCTACTACTCAAACTGGTCATCAAGCTATTTGTGATGATACTCTCGCAACCTCTTACTTTGCTTTCGTAGAGTTGAGTACCGGTAAATTCTTCTGTGTTGATAGTGAAGGTGGCGCTGGTGAAGTAGATGGTCAACCAACTGGTCCAGCCTGCCCTGTTAATTAGTTAAACTTTTTTTCCAAAAACCCCCGCCAACATTTACTAAGTTTGGGCGGGGGTTTTTGCTTCTTATTTGTGCTAAAATAATTAGGTGGACCCGTTCGTTTTTTTAGGTTATTTATTTAGCTTTGCTTTGGGCCTAGTGGTCGGGAGCTTTGTTAATGTGGTTATTTATCGTTTTAATACTGGCCTCACCTTGGGTGGTCGCTCTAAGTGTTTACACTGCAACACCACTCTTGCCCCTCGTGATTTAATCCCGCTCCTTAGTTTTGCTCTGGCCCAGGCTAAGTGTCGTTATTGTGGCAGTAAGATCTCTTGGCAGTATCCTCTTATTGAGGGGTTGGCTGGACTTATTTTTGTCCTTATCTTTAATCATTTTGGCTGGCTACCATTTACCTTGCTTTTTTATTGGACGATCACGGCCATTCTCTTAGTTATTGCCGGCTATGATTATAAACATAAAATTATTCCTGATCAGCTTATTTATATCTTAGCCGGTGTGGCTCTGGCTGGGCCCATAATTACCGGTTTTGATGATTGGCTCTTGGCTCAAATAATAGTGCGTTTAATTCACGATACCCTCTCTGGGGCGATCTTTTACGGTGCGTTCTGGGGATTATGGAAGGTGTCTAAGGGCCGCTGGATTGGTTTAGGTGATGCTAAACTAGCCTTAGCGATTGGCTTCCTCCTCGGTTTTTCTCACGGTCTAACGGCCATCTTAACCGGCTTTTGGCTTGGCGCTATTTTTGGCTTAGGGCTTATTTTACTCCGCGAGGTCGATCAAAATAAATTGCCTCACTTCCTCCGGGGCGTTAAAATTAATTTAAAGTCTGAACTGCCTTTTGCCCCCTTCCTTATCGCCGGCGTGTTAATTGTAATCATCACTAACTTTAATGTCTTACCGTTTTAATAAATTTAATCGCCGTTTTACCCGCGCCACGGCCGGGTTTACGCTCATTGAGATGATTGTGGTTATCGCCATTTTTGGCATTGTAACCACTATTATTTTGGCCAATTTACCCACCTTCCGCGATCGCTCCTCGCTCGACTTGGTGGCGCAAGAGGTGGCTATTAACATCCGCGGCGCGCAAGTGTTTGGCGCCAGCGGTCGAGTCCAAGAGGTGGTGGGTAAACCAACTTATCGCATCACTTTTAATCCAAGTGATAAACAGAGTTTTTCTCTCGTTTTATTAAATGGTAAGTTTAATGAGACTTATCGGCTCTCTGGTGGGTTTGAGATCGAGTCGGTGTGTTTATCTAATACTCAAGACACTTTATGCTCACCCGGGAGTCAATTGATAGGCATACAATTTACTCGCCCAAAGTTGGAGCCGCAGTTTTATAATGGTGACACCTTAGATGATAGCGCGGTCGAGGCCAATATTGTTATCCGCTCTTTACGGTCTAAAGAGACGCGCTTGGTTAAGGTGTGGAAGAATGGTCAGATCTCCGTTACTAAGCCAACGGCTAACCCAACCAATTAATCTATGAAGACTAAAACATCACAAGCAGGTTTTACCCGCGCCACGGCGGGGTTTACCTTAGTCGAGATGATGGTAGCGGTAGGGATCTTTGTTATCGTCGCTTTTGTGGTCACCACCGCCTTTTTAAGTTTGGCCGATGCTAATCGTAAGGCTCAAAATATTAGATTAGTGATGGACAACTTAAACTTTGCCATTGACTCCATGGCGCTTAAAATGCGCGAGGGTAGTGATTATGTGGAGTTAACTGATCCTTCCCCCGGCATTACTTTTAAAACCTCTGATAACGAGCAAGTTACTTACTCGCGGGGGGAGCGACCCGATAACGGCGGCGGCGCTATTTATTGTGTGGGTGGGCCGTGTGGTAATAGTGCCCCCATTACGGCGCCCCAAATTAATGTTAAGTATTTTAAGGTGAAGGTTAGTACCGATAATTCTAAAAAGGCCGTGCTCCTGATCTCGGGCGAGGCGGGGAGCGGTAAAACTTTAACCACTTTTAATATCCAGACCACCGTCTCGGAACGCAAATAGATGACTACTAATTTTTTAAAACTTAAGGGCTTCAGTATGGTGGAGGCACTAGTGGCGATAACCGTTTTAACTATTGGCGTGGTGGGGCCGCTTAGTTTACTAGCCAACTCTATTAGCAATGCTAATTATGCTAAAAATCAAATCACCGCCTTCTTCCTCGCTCAGGAGGGACAAGAGTTGGTAATTAATGCTCGTAATAATAATCGCTTAAATGATACGCCGCGCATAAGTCCTGACCCTAATTCTCAAACTAACGATAATCTTTATTGGTTGGGCGGTAATGGCTTACGTAAGTGCATCCTCGATAATGGGGGTGGCTCTGATGTTTGTTATGCTGATGCCTCTAATATTAGTGCGGACGAGGATCTTAAGTTTGAATCTTGTAACGGTAATGGTAAATTAGCCTGTCCTAATCTTAAAAATCTCCCCGAGGGTTTTTATGGTTATAGTGATGACGCCACTATTAAAGACAGTATTTTTAACCGCTCGATCCAAATTGATCCGATCTCAGATGGCGGCAGTGTTAATGGTAATTATGTTAATCGGGCCAAACTAACAGTGACGGTAACCTGGCAAGAAAAGAGCTTAACCCGTAACTTTGTTTTGCAATCAATTATTTATCGTTAATATGTCTACTCTTAAAAATAAAAATTCGGGCTTTGCTCTCCTCTACGCCGTGTTGTTAACGGGGGTGATTTTAACTATTAGTTTGGGCTTATCATCAATTTTAACCAAACAAATTGTCCTCTCCTCGGTGGGAGCCAACTCCCAAAAGGCCTATTATGCCGCCAATACTATTAAAGAGTGTGTGATCCATTGGGGTATTTATGGTGGAGTCACTGGCAATCAAGATGCCACGGCCTTTGGCGGGTGGGTAGAGGATGCTGATGGTGTTCTAACCTTCATTGACCCTAATCCGGGCGCTCAGATTACTTGTGGTGATACTAATTTAGATGTGTCTACTGATGGAGAGGGTCAAATTAATGGCGTAAAATATCATAAATTTATTGTGGGTAATACTGCTACTCGTTGTAATGACTTAGGTGAGTTAAAAGCGGGGGCCGAGGTCTTTATGTATGCGCGCTCACCGGAGGATGGCGGTAAAAATAACCCCATCTCCGAGGTCATTGCTACTGGCTACTCTCCTAATTGTGAGTTAAGCTCACGCCGAGTAGAGAGGGAGATCCGCGGATTGGGCGAGTTTAGTAATCCCTTCGAGATTGTCTCTACGCCCTAATTTTGTGGCATAATCGAGGGTAATGACCGCGCCTGAAGTAGCTAAACGGATTAAAGAGCTAACCAAGCTAGTTAACCACCACCGGCAGCTTTATCATGTGTTAGACCAGCCCGAGATCTCGGACGAGGCCTATGACTCATTAGAGGAGGAGCTACGGCGTCTAGAGGCCGAGTATCCAAATTTGGCTGATGCCAATTCGCCAACTAAAAGAGTCTCGGGTGGGGTCTTGGATGGTTTTAAAAAAGTGAAGCATGCCGTGCCTCAATGGTCCTTTGACGATGCTTTTAACGAGGGGGATATCCGCGCTTTTGATAAACGGGTTAAAAAGTTAGTAGGAGTAGAGGACATAACTTATACCTGTGAGCTTAAAATCGATGGTTTTAAAATCGTGCTCACTTATGAGGCGGGTATACTTAAAACGGCGGCCACTCGCGGTGATGGCGTGGTGGGTGAGGATGTGACCCAAAATATTAAAACGATTAACTCGATCCCGCTTAAATTAAATAAAGCCGTTAATATTATTGTGGAGGGTGAGATCTGGTTGGGCCAAAAAGAGTTTGAGCGGATAAATAAAGACCAAGAGAAGAAGGGCGGGATTATTTATGCTAACCCGCGTAACACCGCCGCCGGCACGATCCGCCAGTTAGACTCTGGGGTGGTAGCCGAGCGTAAGTTAGACAGCTTTATTTATGACATTGCCCAAGCTGATTTTAAATTACCAACCACACAGTTGGCCGAATTAAAATTGCTCCAAGAGCTAGGCTTTAAGGTTAATAAACATTTTATTGAGGCTAAAAATATTGAGGCGGTAATTAAGTATTGGGGGGAGTGGGGCGAGCAAAAATCTAAAGAAGATTATTGGATCGATGGAGTGGTGGTTAAGGTTAATGAAGTGAGCTTACAAAATAAAATGGGCTACACCGGTAAGAGTCCACGCTTTGCGATTGCCTTCAAATTCCCCGCCGAGCAGGTTACCACCGTGGTGGAGGCAATTACCCTCCAAATTGGCCGGCAAGGGACCATTACCCCAGTAGCCGAGCTTAAGCCAGTCTCGGTGGCTGGCACCACGGTAGCTCGCGCCACCTTGCACAATGAGGACGAGATTAAGCGCTTGGATGTGCGGGTGGGTGACACGGTAATTATCCAAAAGTCAGGCGACATTATCCCCGATGTGATTAAAGTGCTAACTGAACTGCGGCCCAAAAATGCTAAGCCTTACCTCTTCCCTAAACATTTGCCCGGTATCGGCGAGATTACCCGCAAGCCGGGTGAGGCGGCGCATCGAGCGGTAGATAAAAATACTTTTACTCAAACGGCACGGCGCTTGGCGTACTTGGCTAGTAAACACGCTTTTGATATCCCTGGGCTGGGGCCCAAACAAATTGCAGTGTTGATGGAGAATAAACTCATTACCACTTATGCCGATATTTTTAAACTCACGGAGGATGAGCTCTTGGCCTTACCGCGCTTTGCCGAGACGAGTGCCGAGAAGTTAATTAAGTCGATTAACTCTCGGCGGCAGGTAACACTTGCACGCTTTATTACTGGGCTCTCCATCCCGCAAGTAGGGGAAGAAACGGCCGAGGATTTGGCCGAGCACTTTGGTATTTTAGAAAAGTTAATGAAAGCCCAAGAGCCAGAGCTGGCCGAGATTAATGGGGTGGGTGAGGTGGTGGCGGAGAAAATTGTCGAATTTTTTACTGACCAAGATAATAAAAAAATAGTGGCTGACTTACTCAAAGAAGTGAAGATAGAAAAAGTAGAAAAGAAAAAAGGTGGTAAATTAACGGGCCAAAGTTTTGTCCTCACTGGCACGATGGAGCAGCTTACTCGTGATGAGGCTAAAAAGAGGATTAAAGCTTTGGGTGGAGAAGTAACTGACAGC
>CAZIEN010000004.1:14052-19422 GCA_964538315.1 uncultured Candidatus Saccharibacteria bacterium | reverse complement strand
TAAAAAGAGGATTAAAGAACTCGGCGGTGAAGTGTCTGAAGGTATCTCCAAAAACACCACCTACCTCGTCGCCGGCGCCAACCCCGGCTCCAAACTAACCAAAGCCACCTCCCTCGGCGTTATCATCCTCTCCGAGGCCGAATTTCTCAAGCTCATAAAATAGTGGTAGGATAGGAACATTATGATTAGTAAGGAGGAGGTTAAAAAGCTCGCTGATTTGGCCCGACTTAGTGTGCCGGAGGAGGAGCTAGATAAACTGGCCAAGGACTTAGAGTCCATTTTGGGCTATGTCAGTGAACTTAAAAATGCGCCGGTTTTGGCGGCCTCGGCCAGCGAGGCGGAGGGTAATTTAATTAATGTTCTCCGTGAGGATGCTAATCCGCATGAGCCGGGTGTTTATACTCCCGACTTGGTTAAAGCCTTTGCTAAAACCCGAGACAATTATCTCTCGGTTAAACCAATTTTAAGTAAAAACGAATAAGATGGCGGTAATAGATCTAGAAAATTTAACGATTAAAAAAGCGGCGGCTGCTATGCGCGCTGGTGAGTTTACCGCCCGAGAACTGGCAGAGGCTTATTTGAATAAAATTAAAGAGCGCAACGGTGAGCTTAACGCTTATTTAGAAGTGTTTGCTGACGTGTTGGAACAGGCTGATGTTATTGATGCCAAGCGGAAGGCGGGTGAGGAGCTAGGCGAGCTTGCCGGTATCCCGATGGCGATTAAAGATAATATTTTAATTAAAGGGCGCAAAACCTCCTCTGCCTCTAAATTGCTTGAGAATTATGTGGCTAGTTACGACGCCTTTGTGATTGAGCGGTTAAAGTCAGCGGGTGTAGTCTTCCTTGGTCGCACTAATATGGATGAGTTTGCCATGGGTGGCTCCACCGAGAACTCAGCTTACGGCGTCACTCGTAACCCGCACGACCCTACCCGTGTACCCGGCGGCTCCTCAGGTGGCTCGGCCGCCGCCGTCGGCGGCAACCTCGCCCTAGCGGCGCTTGGCTCCGACACTGGCGGCTCGATCCGTGAGCCCAGCAGCTTTTGTGGCACGGTGGGCCTTAAACCCACTTATGGTGCTGTCTCGCGCCGCGGCGCCATGGCGATGGCCTCATCGCTGGATCAAATTGGTCCGATTGCTAAAACAGTGGAGGACGCTGAGTTAATTTTTAATACTATCCGCGGTAAGGATGAGTTAGATGCCACGAGTTGGAGCCCTGATCAGCCCGAGGCTGATTCCTCGTCTGCGCGAGGAAAACTTAAAATCGGTGTGCCGCGTGAGTTGGTAGGTGAGGGTTTAAATGAAGAGACTAAGAAAAACTTTGACGAGACTTTAGAGAAGTTAAAAGAGCAAGGTCATGAGTTGGTAGATATTGAGCTGCCGTCATTTAAATACGCGCTCGCTTGTTATTATGTGCTTATGCCGGCCGAGGCCTCCACTAACTTGGCCCGCTTAGATGGCTTGCGTTATGGGGTGCATAAAGACGGTAGTGATTTATTGGGAGATTATCATCAGAGTCGGGGCGAGGGTTTTGGCAGAGAGGTGCGCCGCCGGATTATCTTGGGTACTTATGTACTCTCGGCCGGTTATGCCGATGAGTTTTATTATAAAGCGGTGGCGGTGCAGAAGATGATTAAGCAAGATTACGCTCGCGTGTTTAAAACGGTAGACGCAATTATTACGCCTACCGCGCCGGGCCCCGCGTTTAAGATCGGCGAGAAGATTGGTGATCCGCTGGCGATGTATTTAGAAGATATTTTTACCGTGCCCGTAAATATTGGTGGCGTGCCGGCGATCTCGGTACCAAGTGGTAAAACCACTGATAACCTACCTTTAGGCGTACAATTTACCACCGCGCATGGCGACGAGAGCACTTTGTTCACACTGGCGAGGAGCGTGGAGAGCCTTTCCGGTGTAAAATAGAGGTTAACAATGCCTCAACTTTACGAAGTTAACTTTTTAAATCTCGAGTACTTTTTTAATCGTCTCTACCAATTTTTAACCGGTGGTTTTGGGGCGGGTGGTTTGGGTTCCAGCTTAGCCAACTTTTTAGCCAGTTTATTTATTTGGTTACTTTTTATCTCGGCTTTGTTGGTGGTGGGTTGCGTTTATTTTGCCCTCCGGATTAAAGCCTTGCGGCAAGAGGATGTTATTAAATACGCTAGTGTCTTACCCAGTGACTTAGAGACCAAGCCCTTACGCAATGAGCGCTGGGAGAAGATCCAAACTTACATGGAGTCTGATAACGAGTCCGATTGGAAGTTGGCCATCATTGAGGCCGATAAACTCTTAGATGAGTTGGTTACTAAAATGGGTTATATTGGCGATAACTTAGGCGAGCGCTTAAAGTCGGTGGAGCCCTCCGACTTCCTCTCACTCCAAGCGGCTTGGGAGGCGCATAAAATGCGCAATCGTATTGCTCACGAGCAAGGTTTACAGCTTACGCGTCGCGAGGCTAGGCGCACTATAGACCTCTTTGCTCAAGTATTTAAAGAGTTCCAGTTTATTTAATTTATCCCGTCATGGCGGGACGAACTTGATGCGGGGCTTGGATTTGAACCAAGGACCTCAAGGTTATGAGCCTTGCGAGCTACCAGACTGCTCCACCCCGCGATAATGACATATACTACTCTCAATTAGCCTTAAAATCAACCTGTAACCTGTGGAGCCACCGGTCGGGATTGAACCGACGACCCCCGCTTTACGAAAGCGGTGCTCTACCAACTGAGCTACGGTGGCCAATAACCGGGAGCCAATGGTCGGAATCGGACCGACGACCTTCCCCTTACCATGGGGATGCTCTACCAACTGAGCTACATTGGCCTTGGCCCTAAGATTACTTAGGACCTTGGCGCGGGCGATGGGACTTGAACCCGCGACCTCTGGCGTGACAGGCCAGCGCTCTAACCAGCTGAGCTACGCCCGCAAATTTAGGGAACAAAAACACTCTACCTTAATCTACCCTCCTTTTCAACGAGGCGGTGCCGATGGGAGGACTCGAACCTCCGACCTAGCGCTTATGAAACGCTCGCTCTAACCGGCTGAGCTACATCGGCAAAATCCCTTCAATTTATCCATAAAAATGGCTAAAAATCAACCATGTTATAATATCCGGGATGGAAGATCTAGTGAAGCAAATTGAGGTTTTGGAGGCGGAGATGGCGGAGCCCAACTTTTGGCTAGATAAAACAGTGGCCCAGGCCAAGGTTAAAGAGCTCCAAGAGCTAAAGGCTCAAAAGGAGGGTAAGGGTCAGTATGATAGGGGTAGTGCCGTACTCACCCTTTTTGCTGGCGCCGGTGGTGATGATGCCGAGGACTTTGCTCGGATCTTGCTTGAGATGTATCAAAAGTATGTCGCTCGCCAAGGTTGGAGCTTAAGTTTAATCCATGAGAATAAAAATGATCACGGCGGCTATCGCAACATTACTGTTCAAATTGAGGGTAAAGGCGTTTATGGTATACTAAAAGGTGAGTCGGGCGTGCATCGGCTAGTCCGGCTATCACCTTTTAATGCCAAATCTTTAAGGCATACCTCGTTTGTATTAGTTGAGGTGATACCTAAGTTTGAGCAAGTAGATAAAACCACTTTACCCGAGGAGGAGTTAAAAATTGAGTTTGCACGCTCGAGTGGACCGGGTGGTCAAAATGTTAATAAGCGGGAGACAGCCGTTCGAGTGGTTCATTTACCCACCAATTTATCGGCTCATGCCGAGGGTGAGCGCTCCCAAGCCCAAAATAAGGAGATGGCGCTTAAGATCTTGGCCGGCAAACTTTATAAGTTAGAGGCCGAGCGCCGGCAGGCTCAAATTGAGGGTTTATACATTTCTAAAACCACTGAGATTGAGTGGGGGAATCAAATTAGATCTTACGTTTTCCATCCGTATCAATTAATTAAAGATCATCGCACAGGGGTGGAGGAGCGTAATATTGAGAAGGTGTTAGACGGTGAGTTAGAACCATTTTTAATTGCTGAACAAAATTTGTCATTATGATTTTTTTTGACCAAGTAACCAAAATTTATCCCGGCGACTCCGTCGCCTTGGACGATGTGTCTTTTACCGTGGAGCCCGGCGAGTTTGTCTCGGTGGTGGGCCACTCTGGCGCGGGTAAAACCACTTTACTTAAAATGATTTTAGCCGAGGATAAACCCACCTCCGGCCAAGTCTTCTTTGACTCGGCTAATATCCACGAGCTCTCGGGTCGGGCCATACCGGAGCTCCGCCGGCGCATTGGCAGCGTCTTCCAAGACTTCCGCCTGATCCCTAATAAAACCGCCTTTGAGAACATTGCCTTCTCCATGGAGGCGGCCGGACGCACTGATGAGGAGATTGCCTCCGATGTGCCCTACGTGCTCGAGATGGTGGGTTTAGGCGAGAAGATGTGGCACTTCCCTAAAGAGCTCTCGGGTGGAGAGAAGCAGCGCATCGCTATTGCTCGCGCCATTGTTAATCAACCCGATTTACTAATTGCTGATGAGCCAACTGGTAATTTGGACCCTCTAAGTACTCACGATATTATCCAGATTTTTAAAAAGATTAATGACATTGGGACAACGGTTATTTTAACCACTCACAACAAGGGCGTGATTGATGACCTGGGTAAGAGAGTCATTACGATGGAAAATGGTAAAATTGTGCGAGATGATAAAAAGGGGCGTTATGTTTTATAATTAACTTATGATACTCACTAATCTTAGACGGATGGCTCAAGCAGGTTTTAATAACTTCTGGCGGACGCCGGTAGTCTCTCTAGCGTCAGTCTTAACGCTCACAGTAACCTTATTTGTCATTGGCTCACTGCTCCTGGCCTCAGCCTTTTTAAACTCCACTCTTAGTAATATCGAGGATCAAGTGGATATTAGCGTTACCTTTACGCCCGATGCCCCCGAGAGTGACATCCTCGCTCTTAAAGAGTCTTTAACTCAACTGCCCGAGGTTACGGTGGTGGAGTATTTATCACGCGATCAAGAGTTAAATGCCTTCCGCGAGCGACATAAAGATAATGCCTTAATTATCCAATCCTTAGATGAGGTGGGTAATCCTTTTGGCGCTCGGCTCAATATTAAATCGGCTGATCCGGCTCACTATGAGAGTATTGCCAAATTTTTAGATAACCAAGCTAGTGATGAGGGGGCTAAAGATATTATTGATCACATTAGCTTTAAAAAGGACGTCGTAGAGAAACTGCTTAAAGTTATTAACTCTAGTCATCGGGTGGGGGTGGCGCTCGCTTTAGTGTTGGTAATCATCTCTATTTTGGTGACTGTTAACACCATCTCCTTGGCTATTTATACCTCTCGGGAGGAGATCTCCGTCATGCGCTTAGTGGGGGCCTCTGATCTCTATGTGCGGGGGCCGTTTATGATGGAGGG
>CAZIEN010000004.1:0-14042 GCA_964538315.1 uncultured Candidatus Saccharibacteria bacterium | reverse complement strand
CCCCCCCACCCCCCCGCCCGCGCGCCGCCGGCGATGGAGGGGGTCATTGCCGGGGTAATTGGCTCTATTTTAGCGATGGTTTTGCTCTACCCGAGCACGGTGTGGGTGCGTAATACTACTACCAATGTTTACGGCGGCATTAATCTTGTGGCCTACTATGTGGAAAACTTTGGCCAGATCTTCCTTGTCCTCTTGGGCTCTGGTATACTCTTGGGCGTGATCGCTAGTTACTTAGCAGTGCGTAAATATGTCAAAGTCTAAACGCTCTAAACCTCAGGCTAAAGCCAAAACCAAACTTCGCGCGAAGGCTCCTTCGCACCCCCCAGTTAAAAAAATAAATCATAAATACATCTTTGTCTTAGGCGGCGTTATGTCCGGTGTGGGCAAAGGGGTGACTACCGCCTCGATCGGGAAAATATTATCCGCTCGAGGCTTTAAGGTTAATCCAATGAAGATTGATCCGTATTTAAATGTTGATGCCGGGACAATGAATCCAATTGAGCACGGCGAGGTGTTTGTCCTCGACTCGGGGTTGGAGTGTGATCAAGATATGGGTAATTATGAGCGCTTCCTCGATGTCTCGGTGCCACCCGAGAACTATATGACCAGCGGTATGGTTTATAAATATGTGATTGATAAAGAGCGAGCCTTGGGCTATGGCGGTAAGTGCGTGGACCCGATCCCAGCTCTACCCGATGAGATCTTACGGCGCTTAAAGGTGGCCCGCGAGAAGACGCGCTCGGATGTAACAATTGTGGAGATTGGGGGCACTGTCGGCGAGTATCAAAATGCCATTTTTATTGAGGCGGCGCGAATTTTAAAATTAAGAAATCCGGATGATGTAATTTTTGTTTTGGTCTCGTATTTGCCGGTGCCCGATAAGATTGGCGAGATGAAGACTAAACCTACTCAATACGCCGTGCGCTCGATGAACTCGTACGGTGTGCACCCCGATATTATTGTGGCTCGGAGTGAGCGACCCCTAGACTTAAGGCGGAAGGAGAAGATCGCCTTCTCCTCCAATGTGCCGGTGGATCATATTATCTCGGCGCCAGATGCCGATAGTATTTATGATATCCCACTTAACTTTGAGCAGGATCGCTTAAGTGATACCTTGCTTAAGATTTTAAAAACTAGCCCGCGCTCGCGTGATTTAAACGATTGGCGCAAAATGGTGGCTCGGATTAAAAACTCTACCGAGGAGGTTAAAATTGGTGTGGTAGGTAAATATTTTAAAACGGGAGACTTTGTTCTCTCGGATGTATACATCTCCATTATTGAGTCGCTTAAACATGCCGCCGGCGCCCATAAGGTAAAGGCTAAACTAGAGTGGTTAGACGCTGGGGATTACGAGTCTGATGTTAAAAAGCTGGCCGAGCTGGAGAAGTTTGATGGTATTTTAGTCCCCGGCGGTTTTGGCGAGCGGGGAGTGGAGGGCAAAATTGCCGCTATTCGTTATGCGAGGGAGCGAGGGATACCATATTTTGGTCTGTGTTACGGCATGCAATTAATGGTGATTGAGTTTGCTCGGCACGTGGCTGGTTTAAGCGGGGCTCACACCACCGAGGTTAATGCTAAAACTAAGTACCCGGTGATTGATATTATGCCCGATCAAAAAGAGAAGATGGCTCGCTCGGATTATGGTGGCACCATGCGCTTGGGGGCTTACACAGCTCAAGTTAAAAAAGGGACCATTGCCCATGAAGCTTACCAAAGTTCTAAAATTAGTGAGCGCCACCGTCACCGCTTTGAGGTTAATCCAGAATTTATAAAATTATTAGAGGAGAAAGGGCTCACCTTCTCGGCTACCTCGCCCGACGGCGTGCTAATGGAGATTGCCGAGTTGCCACGAGAAACACATCCTTTTTGCCTCGGCACTCAATTCCACCCCGAGTTTAAATCGACTCCGCTTAATCCACACCCGCTCTTCCTCGCCTTCCTCAAAGCCGCCAAAACCCGCGCCGGTAAATAAAAAAACCGGCACAACGCTGAGGGGTAAGCGTTGTGCCGGCTAAATCCGATTGATGGTCCGCAGCCCTATGCAGCCCATTTGGTCGGATGCCCGGTCCCGGGATTACATAATGACAGAAAGAGTCTATTTAGTCAATGATCCAAAGGACCCAAAGTATTCTGCGGCTATTTCAAGGTAGACACTTATCTCTTCTAATTCTTGAATCGGTAGATTTAGAGAAGTCTCCCTTAAATTCAAGACTATCCATTGAGCTTGGGTAAATAGATGCACTGGCCAGCTCGGTTCAGAAGTTATTTCTTCAGTTTGGGAGTAAGCTTTTCTTATTGCTCTCACTTGCTCAAACTTACAAGTCTTTTTAGCTAAATCATCTCTAGACATCCTAGCTAGACAGACGTTTAAGATTTGGCGAGTCTCATCTAAGGCCACTTGCTCATGCTTATTGGGGAGTTGGTCATCCAGAAAGTCCAAAAGATAATTAAGAATCATTAACTTTTGGTAAGTATTGAGAAAAAAGTAAACATCAGTCCGTCCAGTCCAAGCGGTTAATCCATTGAGTTGGTATTGGTTAAACACTTTTCTACCCTCCGCTGGTTTAGTCTCAACCAAGATCAGTTTTATCCTCTTTTACCCTAGCATAGCCCTAAAGCCTCGCCAAGTGCTATAATCGGCTTAAGATGAATAAATATATAGCCTATTTAGGGTTTGCGGTATTAGTAGCCTTAGTAGTGGCCGGTAGTTTATGGTGTGCCTCTTGTCGCGATTGGTTCCAAAAAACCCCTACATCAACTGTTACGGGGAGTGGTGATTGGCAAGATAAAATTAAACTTACTTTCCCTTTACCGGGCGAGATTATTAGCTCTCCCTTAGTGATAAAGGGTGAGGCCCGCGGGACCTGGTTTTTTGAGGCTAGCTTCCCAGTTAGTTTAGTAGATTGGGATGGTAAGATTATTGCGGAAGGGCCAGCCATAGCAGACGGTGAGTGGATGACTACTAATTACGTGCCCTTTACTCTTACTCTTAATTTTACCAAGCCAAGCTATAGCGATAAGGGCGCTTTAATTTTGAAAAGGGATAACCCTTCCGGTTTACCAGAGCATGATGCTGCCGTAGAAGTACCAATTAAATTTAAATGAAGATAAACACTATTTTTGCTTTAATTATTGGGGCGATTATCTTAACCTTACTGGGTTGGGCCCTGTTGCGTCCGGCGCCAGTTAAAATTGACAATCAATCCAAAACTAATTTACAGTTAATTGTTAAAAATTTAAGTGAGACTGGTGAGCTTAACGCACTCTATACTTGCGATGGTAAAAGTTATAGCCCGCCGGTAGAGATAAATGGGGTGCCTATCACGGTTAAAACTTTAGCTTTAACAGTTATTGACCCCGATGCGCCTAATGGTCAATTTGTACACTGGTTAGTCTGGAATTTGGATCCTGCCAGTAAAGAACTACTAGAAGATAATTTACCTATAGGGGCTACAGCTGGTACTGGCGGTGCTGGCCGAGTGGGTTATGTGGGCCCCTGCCCACCTAAAGGGACTCATCATTATGCGTTTAAACTTTTAGCTCTAGATACTAAACTAACCCTACCTGTCTCGACGACTTTAACTGAGTTTAATGCCGCCGCGGCCGGGCATATTGTGGCCGCCGCGGAGACAGTGGTTACTTATACTCGTCAACCCAAATAATTTATGTGGATTAATAAATATTTAGCCAGTGAGGGCTACTCTACTCGTCGGGGTGCCGATGAGCTAGTAAAAGCTAATAAAGTTTTTATTAACGGCCGGTTAGCGGTGCCAACTGATAAGGTCTCACCTGGTGATAAAGTGGAGGTTAAAGGAGCGGCTAAAACCGCTTATCGTTATTATGCTTATAATAAACCACGAGGTGAAGAAACTACCTCACCGCTCGAGGGAACCTTCCCTTTGGGGCGATTAGATAAAGCCTCACAGGGTTTATTACTCTTAACCAATGATGGTCGGGTGACAGACCGATTATTAAATCCAGATCGTGAGCATAATAAAGAGTATGAGGTGAGAGTTGAGCCCGCCCTTAAAACTAATTTTAAAACTAAAATGGAGCGGGGAGTAAATATTGAGGGGTATAAAACTAAGCCCGCCAAAGTAACTATTTTAACGCCTAATAAATTTAGAATCGTTTTAACCGAGGGTAAAAAGCATCAAATTAGGCGGATGTGCGCCGCTTTTGATTATGCCGTCCGTGAGCTTAAGCGGATAAGGGTGATGAATATTAAGCTAGATAAATTAGGTGAGGGTCAGTACCGGGAGCTTAAAGGTGAGGAGCTAAAAACTTTCCTTACGAGTTTGGGGTTGTAGGTTGAAGAAGTGCTGCGGGACCAGGATTCGAACCTAGATAAACAGATTCAGAGTCTGTTGTCCTACCATTAGACGATCCCGCAATTAGTTGTAAAACAACAACAATCTACCACATTTTGGGTAAAAGAAAAGCGGTCCATAATCTCTAGCTTTTATTGTGTCTCTTCAATCTTGTAGTTACTAAAATCAACCTCCATAAAGTCTGTTCTTATGCCAGCATAGGATTTTTCAGTAATAGCTGATCCACCATAAGAATGACCATCATCTATAGCCTCATTGACTAGTTCCCAGTGGTCACTCTGAGTTCGGTCGAAGTATAATTTAATCTGGACTTTATTAGGAGAGATATTTTTTATCTCGGCTTTTATCCCTAACCAGGTATTTAAGGGTAAAAGATTAGGGTTATTTTGGCGATTATAAATTTTATTATCAAAAATTTGGCTCTCGGTCAAAGTATAATATTTGCCATTTATCTTTTTCTTAATCACTGACTTACCATCTACTCGTAGGCCAGCGTAATATAAATTATCACCATCTACATAATGATTAAACAATAAAATACCATTAGACTCATTTCGGTTGGGGCTATTACTAATAATAGAGCGGTTAATTTTAAAGTAGACTGTTTGGGTAAAGTTTTGCCACTTGCTCCTAGTCACTAAGCGGAAGAGATTTTGAGGGTGTGTTCCTTGGTCAGTATCTAGAGGATTATTTTTATTATATAAAGTGCGCCACTTATTAGTGGTGGGCAAGTCTCCCTTAATAGTTTGACCAATATTGGAATTGATAATTAAAAAACCGCCAGAATTAAGCCACCAATAAGGGCTAATACTCTCATACATTTCTCCACTCTCTTCCAAAATACCAGGAGTGTTAAAGGTATAAATAAAAGGGGAGGAGATACTACCAGCTACACTAGCAATTTGGTCAAGATATTTTTTATTATTTACCATTTTAATTAACCACACTGAGCCTGCAACCAGACTTATTGTGATGGCTAATAAACCAATATAAGTTAATGGTACCGCGGCCTTAGTGATTATTTTATTTAGCCGGTGAAAGAGTTGGATCATAAATAGGCAGATCTTTTTTAAGTTCAGGTAAAAGGTCTAGTGGGACAACGGTGATGCTATTTATATTAGCTGTGGCCGCATTTAATTTTTTATTCCACACTTGGGCCCCAATACCACCAGACAATAATTTCTTGTTAATTTGATGACTAAAGGCTACCACTTGGGACCCTTCATAACAATAAACAGTGTTTCCATCTACTAATATCCCTACCGAGATTGAACTTATTGGGAGCTTTATAATATTTGGTACGCTGTTCAAAACATAAGTTATACCGGCCAATTTTTCAATAATTTGGACGTTATCGCGGCTAAAGGCGCAAGTTAAATAATTACTATCATCTTGGTAACGAGCAATGAGCGAGAGGTAAGAGTTTTTACTCCACTCAGTTTTGGCGGTGTAAAAATAATCTCGCCAATTAGCCGTGCCATCTAGGAAGGTAAAGGCCCCAGTGGTACTGGCTTTTGCCTCAAGTAATATTGATTGCTCGTTTAAACTAACTTTACCCCAAGATGATTTCCAAGAGTTGTTGCCGATAAAATCTTCATTAAAAGGCAGTGTTTTAGAGGTGATAGTGTTTAAAAAACGGGTCAGGTTATCTCCGCTCCAGGCGGTATCAACTTCAATCCGCCGTAATCGGTAAGCATCTTGCCCCAGATAATTAGAGGTAAAAATATTATCGTTAGGCCAAACTTGAGCAAAGGCCATAGAATAATTATTAGTAACTACCTGGCGAATGGTTTTCTCTGCTTCAGGATTATTCTCTGTTTGTTGACCATAATCTCCAAACGGGTAAGAGAAGGCTGTAATTTTTTTGCCAAAAGTTGTTTCTAGTTCTTTTTTTGAATTAGCTAATTCATTATCAATTCTGTCTAAATATTCATCAGTATCCTCTAGTTTGGTACTAGATGACAGCCACATTTTATTGCTTAAAAAGTTAGCTTTTTCCTGGTCGGCATTTATTGGTACAAACCCACCCGTACTTTGAATAGCGTGAGAGCCAATCTCCCAGCGTCCAGAGTCAACCATCCGGCGTAATAAGGCCGTGTGGAGATAATAACTATGAGGACTATCATCTGGATCAATAGAGTCAGCAGTGGCCACAAACATTACCGCCTTAAAACCTAAAGCCTGAAGAGTAGGGTCGGCTCCATAATAACTATCAGCTCGGCCGTCATCAAAAGTTAATAAAAAGGATTTAGCCGGGAGAGTTCTTTGACCATTTAAAAATTGGTCTAGCTCCTCCAAACTAATAGTATTGTAGCCAGCTTGCTTGAGGGCAAACATCTGGTCTTTAAAAGTTTTTCGGGTCAAGCTAAATCTATCGGCCTTCTCTGTAATACCGTGATAAAGGAGGACGGGGACATCCTGACTAGTTTTACTAGGGTCTAAATTATAATTTTTAAGGTTTAAAATTTGGCCAATAGATGCTAAAGATAAATTATTGTTAGAGTTTTTTGCCACAAAATTTAGACGATCTACCATAGCGGTTAAGGGTAAACTCGCCGCGGTCATAACCCCATTTACCGAGAAATAGTCTGCCGGGATGTATCCTTTAATAGAAAAAGTTATAGCCACGGCCGAAAAGAGGCCTAAGATAATTGTCCCAAAAGTGAGGATTTTATTAGAGTTTAGATTAATGTATAACATAGGTAATTTGTTAAAGGGTAATTTACCGGGTTCCCCAACGGGTATCTTGCATCGTTACAAAGGCCCACGGTAATTGCCAAATAAGCATGACAGTATAAAACCAGAAAGTTAAGGCGGGTAAAAACCAGGGAGAATTTTTTACATGGTTGTGATAGTAGATTCCATGGAGGATTAACATAATGGCTAGCCCAAACAAGTAGGCGATAGGCCATTGCTTAGAGACAAATAACGGTAGGTAAATAATAGCCCTAATAAAGACAATAGGAGCAGCAAAAGCTAAAAAAACATAGGAGTAAAAAGATATTGCGGCGATCACATTCTTTTTCCACATAAAAGTGCTGGCAATAAATGTCTCCCTAATCCAAGATTTTTTCCATCGTTGTTGCTGACGAACATATTTCCCAAATTGATCAGGCACCACAGTAAAGGCTCTGGCCTCTGGGCAATATACGGCATCGTATTTACGAATGATAAAGTTGGTTAAGCTGCGATCATCGCCAAAGGTACAAGTTACGCCAAAAAAGACTTGGTTAAGCCATTGATCTAAAATAGGGTCAACATAAGACTTGCGATAGGCTGAACAGCAGCCCGGACAACAAGTCACACTACCAAAAATGGATTCAGCTGCTTTATAAACATGGAAGGCCACATAATAGCGGAGAGCCTGCATTTTGGTTAGGAGATTGGTGTCGCGATTATAAACATCGGTTGAACCAGCCACCGCTCCTACTCTCGGGTTAGAAAAATATTTAACCAAATGCTTTACACAATCTTGGTCAATAAAACTATCCGAATCAATAAAAATGATGATATCATTATGGGCCCGCTTGACCCCCTCAGCCATACCCTCTCGCTTACCTTTATTTACTTCCCAATTAATAACTTCTACCCGCATGCCTAAGGGGGCACACTCTTTTTTAATAGATAACATTTCTGCTAGTGTCCCGTCGGTGGAGCCGTCATTAATGGTAATAACCTCGATTTTTTCCTTCGGATAATTAACCTGACTAAATCGTCTAATTGTTTCGGCAATATTATCCTCCTCGTTTTTTGCGGGGACGACAAAGGTCACTGTTGGCTCGTAATTTGGGTCATAGTGGGGTGATTTGTGAAAATAGGCTAATACAAAACGAGATAAGATATAGGCCCCAATAGTGATGCTATAGATGGTAAAAAAGACACTGTGATAAGTGTTGTAATAATTAGCCGAGAGTTTGATTAATAAAATAACATAGAGGATTAAAAAAAAGATAAACCAGCCGCCTAAATCTTGTAACCAAGCTAGATATTTGGGGAATTTCATAAAATAATTTAATTAATTGTGCTATCTTCCAATCCCTCTATAGACTAAGCCTGCCTTAACAAAGTCCTCTTTAGGGAGACAATTACAACCATCGATTATTATTTTTACTCCTTGATCAATAAACTGGGCAGGAGTTAAGGATTTAAACTCACTGTGAGCGGTGGCAATAATAACGGCAATGGCACCGTCTAAAGCCTCCTCTAAAGAAGTTACCGTTTGTTTTTGAGGGACATGAGGATCAAAAACTCTAACCTTGGCCCCGGTGGTTTTTAATTGCTTGATAATGGTAAAGGAAGGGCTTTCTCGGCAATCTTCAATATCAGGTTTGTAAGCTAATCCTAAAACAGCCACGGTTTCACCATTTAAAACCTGTTTACTCTCATTGCAGGCGAGGATTAATTGATCCACGGTGAAGTGGGGCATATGGTTATTGATCCGCCTAGCTAAAGATAAGAACTGGTGATAAAAACCATTTTTTTCTGCATATTCAATTAAATAATAAGGATCGACGGGGATGCAGTGACCACCTACGCCACAACTAGGATAATGGGCCATAAAGGCAAAAGGTTTAGTCGCCGCTCCATTTATGACATTAACCACATCAATACCTAATTGAGAGAAAGACATGGCTAACTCGTTAACAAACGCAATATTTATGTCTCTAAAGGAATTTTCCACAATCTTAACGGCCTCCGCTTCTTTTAGGGAGCCCATTTTCCTAATCTCCGCTTTTATAATCGAAGTGTAAAAATTATAAGCTCGCTCTAGACCTACAGGGTCGGAAGCCCCAACCACTCGAGGGATATTCTCTACTGTCCACTGTTTGTCGCCAGGATTAATACGTTCTGGACAATGGGCCAGATAAAAATCTTTTCCCACTGTTAAACCTGATATCTCCTCTAACATTGGGATAACCACTTCATCGGATACCCCCGGATTAACTGTAGACTCTAAGACTATTAATTGGTTTGGTTGTAAGTGAGAACCAATTTCTTCAACCGACTTTTTAACTGGCCCTAAATCAGGACTTCGATTTTGATGAACTGGAGTCGGGACACAAATAATAATTATTGACGCCGATTTAAGATCAGCGAAATCAGAAGTAAATTTAACTGAATCTAGGGAGACTCGTTTTAATAAATCTTCAACCACCGGGTCCTTAATGGGGGATTTGCCAGTTTGTAAGAGGGCAACCTTATTGGGATCAATATCAATCCCTGTTACCCGGTAACCATTATTAGCGGCATTTAAGACTAAAGGGAGGCCTACATAACCTAGTCCGATTACAGCAATATCATTCTTCATGATTACAGTGCCGAGCGAGGTGACTTTTCCTTACAATTTGTAATATTTTAAGGTCTTTGACCTTTATGAGACCCCTTAGTATACTTAGCCCGTATGAAAAAAATTATTACAGTCGTCGTGCTCGTTTTTTTAATTGTGCCAACGGCCTTTGCTATCACTCCTCGAGTGGTTAGCTCGCCGTTTACGTACAATTTCTCAAGCAATGGTATGTTAGATGAAGTGGGTTCAATGTCTGAGACCTCGAGCCCATACTTTTGGTTAAATAGTGGTGGTAAGTTCATCATTGATGGTGGAATTGGCAAAACTATTCAAAATGCCTTACCGGTAGGTAACTTCTGGCAGTTGGCTTATGCGCTTAGTAGCGGAGTTGATACCGACCACGGCTTATATCCTCAAAATCTTTTCCGTCTATTAACCTCTAGTACTTGGAACAATTTTACTCAAGAAGTGAGTTTTAAAATTACTAAAATTCACATGACTGAGACCCCTAACCGCGATGGTTATAGCGGAATTCTCTTGTTTAATCGTTATAAAGATAGTGATAATCTTTACTACACTGGCATTAGGATGGATGGAACAGCCGTGATCAAAAAAAAGCTTAAGGGGGTTTACTATACTTTGGCCACAGGCAATGTATTCTCCTCAGAAACTGCTTATGACAAAGATACTAACCCTAATCTTATCCCCGGTAATCGTTGGATCCGCTTAAAGAGTGAGGTCCATGATCTATCTTCTGGAGAGGTGTCGGTAGCTCTCTTTATTGATAAAACCAACTCTGGTACTTGGACCCCTGTGCTAAGTACTGTTGATAAAACTGGCCAAACCAGTGGGACGGCAGTTATCTCTGGAGCTGGCTATGCTGGGATTCGGACAGATTATATGGATGTAATCTTTGATGATTACAAATTAACCACTATCTAAAAAGAAAAGCGGTCGGTACAGAGTGTACCGACCGCGGGCAGGGTCTAGTTATTGAGGATCTTGAGCCAGGCGCTCTTTGATCCACTGGATCACGGAGACCTCCTCTTTTTTCAGGATGGGCACCCCTAAATCTTTGTACCCATCCAAAATATCTTGGTTTTGGGTACCGGTAATCGAGAATATCTCGTACCGATCAGGGTTTTGTTCTTTCAATCCCTCGGCGATCTCGAGACCATCTCGAGGTTTGCCCAAATCGTCGTCCAATAAGATTATGGTGGGGTGGTGTCTGCCGATGGCCATGATAGCTTCAGCAAAGCTCCTACAACACTCCGCAGCCACTCGCGCCTCCCCTCGTTTTGGAAAAAAAGAGTTAATGCCATCCACTAGGGCGGCATTGTCGTCTACTACAAGTATTTTCATCTTGCTCTCCTTTTTGTCCCCTTAACTTACTGATCTAAGTATAGCACTTTTAGGGTTAAAAGTCAAGGATGAAGAGATGGGTAGTTAGACGAGGAGTTTTTCTACCACCTCTTTAACCAGGTTACCATCAGCGGTGCTGTTGCTCTCTTTAATCACCGCGCCAACCAACATACCAATTTTAGCTTTATCGGCGCCTAGCTCGGCAATTTTAGCTTGAGCAATTTTCTCCACTTCCTCGCGACTCATTTGGGCCGGTAAGTAAGCCTCAATAATTTTAAGCTCAGCGCCCTCACTCTCCGCTAAATCGGCGCGGCCGCCGGTGGTAAATTGCTCGATGGAATCTTGGCGTTGTTTTTTAGCCCGCTTAATTACAGCTAAAGCCTCGTCATCGGTTAAAAAGTCATCGGGCTTTTTGCCTTTAGTGATTAACTCATTAGTAAAGGCAGTGACTAAACCGCGCACCACCGAGAGTTTAACGGCGTCCTTAGCCTTCATGGCCTCCTTAATCTCACCTTTAATTTGTTGATGTAGCATGGTTCTATTATACTCGGAGGTATGGCCGACGACAAATTTACAGAAAGTTACGCTAAATTAAACCCGCGGCAGCGGGAGGCGGTGGAGGCGATTGAGGGCCCAGTAATGGTGGTGGCCGGCCCGGGTACCGGCAAGACCCAGATCTTAACCCTAAGGATCGCCAATATTTTAGCTAAAACAGACACGGCGCCAGAGCAAATTTTGGCTCTCACTTTTACTGAGAGTGGGGTGGCCAGTATGCGCAAGCGCTTAAGTGAGCTGGTGGGCTCCTCGGCTTATGCCGTTAATATCAACACCTTCCACGGCTGGTGTAATGAAGTGATTAAAAAATACCCCGAGGACTTCCCGCGGATTGTGGGGGCTAAAAATATTCATGAGATTGATCAGGTGGAGATATTGGAAAGTTTAGTAGAAGATCTCCCGCTTAAATTATTAAAACCATTTGGTGATAAATTTTTATATGTTAAACATTTAAAACGAGCGATCGAGGAGTTAAAGCGCGAGGGTTTAACGCCGGCTGACTTTAAAAATATCTTACTTAAAGAGCGCGAGAGTTTTACTAATCTCCCAGACCTTTATCATGAGAAGGGAGCCCATAAGGGTAAAATGAAGGGGGAGTATATTAAACTAGGCCGTGAACTAGATAAAAATGAGGAGTTAAGCCTAGTTTATTATGAGTATGAGGAGAGATTGAAAGCAGAGAGGCTTTATGACTTTAGCGATATGATTATGGAGGTCTTGCAGGCTCTACGCAGTCAGCCCGAGTTGCTGCAAGTGTTACAAGAGGAGCATCAATATTTGCTGGTAGATGAGCACCAAGATACTAATAATGCCCAAAATAAAATTATAGAGCTCCTCATGAGCTATCACCAGCGACCCAACCTGTTTGTAGTGGGTGATGAAAAGCAGGCCATCTACCGCTTCCAAGGCGCTTCGCTGGAGAACTTTTTATATTTTAAACAACTTTACCCGGAGGCCAAGCTAATTACCTTGGAGGCTAATTATCGCTCGCAACAAACAGTCTTGGACGCCGCCCACAGTTTACTCTCTGGGGCCAAATTAACCGCGCAGGCCGGGCACGAGTTAAAGCCAGTTAAGGTGTATGCTTTTGATAAAAGTGAAGAGGAGATTTATTGGTTGGCTAATGAAATAAAAACAAAAATAGCCGAGGGTGAAGAACCGAGTGAGATCGCCGTCCTTTACCGAGATAATCGCGACGCCTTCCCACTCGCAAGGATGTTAGAGAAGCTATCGGTGCCATTTATTGTGGAGTCAGATCAAGACCTACTCTCCCAATTAGATGTGCGGAAGTTAATTATTATTTTGGCGGCGCTTAATAACTTTGGCAATGATGCTTATCTGGGGCCAGTCCTCCACTTGGATTTATTTAAACTTGAGCCACTTTTAGTTTACGCTTTAATAAGACAAGCTCATGAGGAGAAGAAGCATCTTTGGACCCTACTTAAAAATGATTCTGATTTAAGCTTTGTTTATGACAAACTAAAAGAGTGGCACACCTGGAGTCAAAATGAGGATTTATTAACCGTGTTTGAGAAGTTGGTTAGGAGCTCAGGAATTTTAGAAAGTATTTTAACCTCCAGTGAGGCTGAAGATCGCTTTGAGGCAGTGCGTCGTTTATACAGCGAGGTCACCACTTTAGTGGAGAGTAAACCTGAGGCCACCTTAGCCGACTTTTTTAAATATCTGGAGACGGTTAAAACTCATAATTTATTTATTAAGCGAGCCAAATTGGGCGGCCGACCCGGCAAGGTCCGTTTAATGACGGCCCACCGCTCTAAGGGTTTAGAGTTTAACACGGTCTTTATTATCGGTGCTTATGATGGTCATTGGGGTGGTAAAAAGACTCGTGAGTTACTTAAATTAGTGCCGGCAGTTTTTGGCGATAATTTAGCGGAGGAGAGTGATAAAGATGCTGATGAGCGGCGGCTATTTTATGTGGCTTTAACTAGGGCTCGGCAAGAGGTCTTAATTAGTTATAGTAAGTTGGGTGAGAGTGGTCGCGAGCAACTGCTCTCCCAATTTGTCACTGAAATTAAAGCGGAGTTAAAAGAGGAGGTAAGCACCAGTGACTGGCAAGAGAAATATAAAAATAATAAGGAGATTATGTTTGCCGAGGTTAAGAGTATTGGCGAGCACTCACTCCACGATCAAGAATTTATTAAAGAGATTTTCTTTAAGCAAGGTTTATCTGTCTCGGCGTTAAATAATTATTTAGACTGTCCGTGGCGCTATTTTTATCGCAACTTAATCCGCTTGCCCGAGGCGCAGAATAAAACTCAACTCTACGGTATCGCCGTCCACGCCGCTCTGGCCGATGCCTTTAGACTAATTAAAGAGCGCGACATTACTGTGGACTCACTCTTGGCGAGCTTTGAGACGCATTTAAATAAATTGCCGTTAACTAAAAATGACTATGCTGAGGTGTTAAGTAAGGGACAAAAGGCGCTCACTGGTTGGTGGGAGACCTATCATGAGGGGTGGAATAATAATGTTTTAACCGAGTTTAA
>CAZIEN010000003.1:0-20331 GCA_964538315.1 uncultured Candidatus Saccharibacteria bacterium | reverse complement strand
TGCTCTTAACTCCACCGATTGCCGTTACTATTGAGCGTGGCTTAGAGATTATGCAAGATGATGAGTACTTAGAGATTACCCCTAAGAGTGTGCGCCTGCGTAAACAATATTTAACCGATAACGATCGCGCCAAAGCTAGACGGAATTAAAAAACCACCCAGTCAGGGTGGTTTTTTAATTAGAGTGTTTTTAATTTACACTTGTGATTTTGGGAGTTGTTTTGGCGAGGACAATCGAGAGGAGGGCAAGAGTTAGGCCGATGTCACGCACTAGTACGGGCCCCCAAGTTAAAATGGTGAGGGTTTGGAGGAGTGAGAGCAATAAGAGCGCGGCGCTTAAGCGGGTGTAAAAGCCAAAGAGTAAAGTGAGGCCTAAAACTAGCTCAAAGACCCCATGGATTTTAACCAAGGTGTAAGCTGAGCCAAATACGCCCGTCCACGCCGGGACGAGAGAGACCCACATTTGGGTGTTCATTAAGCCACTCCAGCCAAAGTAGATAAACACAAAGGCGAGTCCCGCTCGGAGAATAAGTGGGGAGTAAGGACTAAAGCGATCTAAAAAGTTTAAATGCATACTTTTATTTAGCTAAGGCGCCAATTTTAAAGCTGGCTAACTCACTCTCGGGGCGACGCTGTCCACCGTGTTGGCTATCAAAGGCACTTGACCCATCAATACCACACAAGCTAATAATGGCGTCGGCGCCACCAGGGTGTTGGTCAATCCAACTGGTCACATTATAAACATTGCCGTTAATAGCAGTGTAGCAATCAGTAGCTTTGTTATGCTTTTTAACCTCTGTCATCGTGATACCAGTTGGAGCCACAGTTGTGGAGGTAGCCGTTGTGGTAGCGTTGGTATTAAAGCTCGACTCGCTAGTGGTAGCGGTTTGATCTGAAGGGATAGTGGGAGTAGTGTTGCGAGTCATTAGCCACCAACCACCACCAATAATAATTACTAACAATACGATAGCCGAGAGATAATATTTCATCTTTTTAAATTAACTTAATTAATAATTAACGGGTTGGGGTGGGCTGCATAGCTGGCCTAATTTGGATATTTTGACCATTAACACTGCCGTCCGTATTGGCTGACCCAACAACTGTTACCTCTTGTCCAACAGTTAAGTCGGTTAAATTACCATCAGTACTTTTGGTAATTTGGGTACTGGTGGCTAGGAGGACTAATTTGGACCCGCCGGTACTGAGTTTAACCGTTACCGACTGCTTATCGGCACTAATAATTTGCCCGCTAACTGGCATATTACCACCAACTCGGCCACCGCGCATCATGGCTAAGTTGCCACTACTGTTGCCAGTAAAATTACGAGCAAAGTTGCTGTCTCGGCTACCGGCGTACTTACTACCAGCATAAAAAATTACGCCGCTTAAAACTACGGCCCCAATAACTAAACCAATAATCAGATTTTTACTCATATACTTTAATTTACTAATTTTAATAATTACTCATACCGCAAGGCCTCAATCGGATTAAGACTGGCGGCCCGTTTGGCTGGGTAGTAGCCAAACACAATTCCAATTAAAGCCGAGACCCCAAAGGCCAATAAGACCGACAAGGGGGAGACTTTAGTTTGGAGGAGTCCTAAATAGCTCACCACGGCCGAGATACTCCAGCCCAAAATAATTCCTACCACACCGCCTAAACCAGTAAGCATAATCGCCTCGGTTAAGAATTGGCGATTAATATCTGCCTTTTTAGCGCCAATCGCTTTGCGCAAACCAATTTCCCTAGTGCGCTCGGTGACGGTGGTGAGCATCATATTCATAATACCAATCCCACCCACCACCAGCGAGATCCCAGCCACCGAGGCTAAAAGAATAGTAAAGATACTAGTTACACTAGAGGCAGTGGCCACAATGTCGGCTTGGTTCATGATGTTAAAATCAATTTTGGTGCTGTCGATAATATGGTGACGGTCAAGTAAGGTGGTGGTCATTTGATCTTGGAGGTCGGTCATAACATCGGCATTCTCGGCTTGGACGCTAATAGTAGATAAATAATTATCGCCAGCCAGAAAGCGTGAGGCCGAGGATAAAGGGATAAAGATCATGTCGTCTTGGCTGCCAAATCCCGAGCCGCCCTTGGCGGCGGTAACACCTATCACTTTATACTCAATACCTTTAATTTTAATACTTTGACCTAGGGCATCTGCCCCCTCACCAAAGAGATCATCGCGGGTCGAGGGGCCGAGGACGGCCACCTTAGATAAACTGCGAATATTTTGCTCACTAATAAAGTTACCGGTCTCAATAGTTAAATTGCGAACAAGAGGGTAATCCGCCGTGGTCCCCACTACCGAGGTGTTAGTGTTAAGACCACGAGCGGTGACTTGATAGCGACCAGACACTTCTGGCGCCACGGCTTGAACGCCAGCTAAAGTTTTTAAAGCCTCAGCATCGTCACTAGTTAAAGACTTGGCCGAGCCACGGCCGGCACTCACTTGGACCCCTGGACCTCGTTGAGCGCCTGGCATAACTAGTAATAAGTTGGAGCCAATCGATTGAATACTAGATTGCACAGAGGCTTGAGCACCCTGTCCAATGGCAATCATGGCAATAACCGAGCTAATACCAATAATAATACCCAGCATGGTTAAACCTGAGCGGACTTTGTTGGCCGAGAGAGCGGAGTAAGTTTCATTAAATAAATCAAAATAAGTCATGTCGTTAGAGGTGGTTAGAGCGTCGTTTTTGATGACCAACACTGTCGTCAATAATCTTGCCGTCTTTTAAGGTAATAATGCGGTCGGCGTGCTCGGCGACCTCCTTCTCATGAGTAATGAGGATAATGGTCCGGCCTTGCTCCTCATTTAATTTTTGGAAGGTGTTAAGCACAATCTCGCCAGTTTTAGAGTCTAAGTTGCCTGTTGGTTCATCGGCCAAAATAAGTTTTGGTTCATTAACTAAAGCGCGAGCAATGGCGACGCGTTGGATTTGTCCGCCCGAGAGTTGGTTTGATAAATGCTCAAAATGACTCTCACTTAAACCAGCCGCGGCGAGTGCCGCTCGAGCCCTTAGCTCTCTTTCCACTGGTGGGACGCGAGCATAAATAAGCGGCAAGGTTACATTGCGGAGCACAGTGGTGCGGGGTAAAAGGTTAAATGATTGGAAGACAAAGCCAATTTGATCGCGTCTAATTTCGGCTAAAGAGTCATCTTCTAAGGTTGAGACATCTTGGCCGTCTAAATAATAAGTGCCATTACTAGGAGTATCTAAGGCCCCCAAGATATGCATTAAGGTTGATTTACCAGAGCCAGAGGGACCCATAATAGCCACAAACTCACCATCTTTAATCGTAAAGGTGGCCTCTCTAAGTGCTTGGAAGGGGATCTCTCCGTCGGTATAAGTTTTACCAATATTTTTAAGCTCAATCATAAGGGGTTTTAGCGCGAGGTGGTGCGGCCACCACCGAGGAGACTAAAGCCACTCCGACTACTAGTATTAGTAGTGCTAGTTGTGGTGGTTTTACTGGTGGTGGTGCGAGTAATAATTTGGTCACCCTTAGTTAAGCCGGAGACAATCTCAATATTGGTATCATTACTTAAGCCGGTTACCACCGTTTGACGAGTAGGCGCGGTTTTAGATTCTATCCCAGTACTCGCCGAGCTAGTGGCGGCTAAAGCCGGGACAAAGCGCTCTACATAACTGGTCTCACCACTCGTTTTAACGGCGCTCACTGGTACCATTAAGACATCAGTTTTAGAGTTGGTAATAATATTGGCGCTCACACTCATCCCCGATTTAATACGCTCATCGTCGGTGTCGAAGGTAATTTTAACATTGTAAGATACTACACCCTGACTCACTGTCCCAATTAAATCAGCCTCGCTGACCTCGCCAGTAATAGACAAGTCGGGGATAGCGTCAAAAGTTAAGGTTACTTTTTGACCCACTTTAATCTTGGAGATATCTACCTCGTTTAAAGAGATATCAGCCACCTTTTTCTTGGTAATTAAGGTAATTAAACTGGTGCCGTTGCTGGCGTTATCAAACTTTTTGACATTAAGTTTACCTACCACACCGGCAAAAGGGGCGCGGACATAATAATTGGCCAAGGTTTCCTGTGCATCAGACAAAGAGTTTTCGCGTTGTCTAAGGGTGATAGCTTGCGATTCTAAGTCAAAAGAGTTACTAGTCTCAGTTTGGTGTAAGCCTTTAATTGTCGACTCTAAGTTGGCTAAAGTTTGGAGATAGTTATTAGTGGTGTTGGCCTCGGTGGTTAAGGTGGCAAAATGAGTCTCAATAGTGGCACCGTTTTTTAAAGTGGCATTGTCTTTAAGTAACTTATCTTTAACGGTGGCCACTGTGTCTAAAGAGGTTTTAATTAGATCGTTTTTTTGTTTAGTTAAGTTGTAAGTCTCGTTAATCGCATCTTAAATGTCAGCCGGCGGAGAATTTTTATCTAAAGCTTTGTAATCGTTGAAAGTCTTCTCGTATAAAGTGCGGAGGTTAGCTAAATCACTTTTAACAGTGTAGGTAAGGGGATCAGTTTTAGGACTATAATTGTTGACTACATTTACATAATACTCAATGTTGGCCTCATTACTACTGGAGACATCATTGTTTAATAAAATATTCTCCAACTGACTAAAGATAGGGTAAATATCGGTAAAAACTTTAGGCAGGGTGGCTAAGGCGGTTAAATAGTTTTTGCGTAAATCATCAGAGATTTGGCCAGTAGCTTGAGCTTTAGCAATAGCTAAACGAGCCGACTCAAGACTAATTTCCGCATCGCGGACATTTTTTAACGCCTCAGTACTATCTAAAGTTACCAGGACTGTCCCCGCGGCCACTTCTTGGCCGCTAGTCACGCGCACTTGGGTTACCTCGCCAGAGACTTTACTGGTGACATTAATTTGATTAGAGCCAGAGACTTGGCCACTGCCACTAACAGTGGCAATAATATTGCCTTGCTCCACAGTGCCGAGAAAGTAACGAGTAGTAGTGGCAGTAGGGAAAAATTTGCCATAACTCCAATAACCACCACCTAAGACAACCAAGGTTATTAAGGTAGCGGCTATTTTGTGCTTAATTGACCAGGACCAAACAACTTTAGTCGTTTTTGAAAACCAAGATAGTGTAGCCATAAATTTAGCGGTTAGGAGTAGAGGTGGCTGTTGGAGGTGGTGGCATTAAGCGGACTAACTTAGCCACAACGCGACCCTCATCATCAGGTGAGCCTATAGTTACAATAAAGTCTCCCACTTTAAGATCAGTAACTTTAGCCTCCGCTCGGAAGTGTCGGACGAGGGTGTCGTCAGTAATAACAATTATCTTCTCAATATTGTCTGGGCCAATTACCGTAATGGTTGGCAAATTGATCTTAACAATTTTACCAATGGCGCCATGACCGCCGGGTAAATCAGCCGGGAAGCCCCGCGGCCCACCGCGCTCAAAACCACGATAATAATTGTCGCCAAAACGGAAGGAGAAGGCGGCTTTATGATAGCCAACAATGATACCGGCTTGGAAAATAAGGAGAGCTAAAACTAAAATAGCTAAACCGAGAGCCATTTTTTTAGCTGTTAAGCCATCGGTGAATTGTTTAAACTGTTTTTGAATAGTCATAAATTAAAGAAATATTTTTAGGGATGGTCCATAATAGGACTGCTAATAATGATAAAACCGCGGTTACCGCCATAATTGGTAACGACTCGGTTAGAGAGAGGGCTAGCTCCCGCCAATAAGAGATAAAGACACTTTGATCAGTTAAGGCCAAACTTAAATATTGGTAAAAACCACTGGTACTAACAGCGGTGGTTAAATAATTAAGGGCGGGGATAAGAGCGGCCAATGAGCTGATGGTTAAACCACTCCAACCAATTAAGCGCAGAGTGTAGAAGCGCCGCTCCGCGGCGCGTAAATGACCAATCACTCTGGCCTCTAAATCGGCCGGTAAGGGTTGTTTTAACTCTAGCCACAGGGCCTTAAACTTACGACTCATACTTACTACTACGAGGGCTAAGCCTCTTTTGGTGCAGACAGGATCTCGCGGAGGGTAAGGAGGGAGCGGCGATAACGACTTTTTACGGTTTGGAGATTTTGGCCCAAAATGTCGGCAATTTCAGCAAAGGTTAAATCCTCCGTTTGGTGTAATAAAATAATTTCTTGATCCAAAGGTTTAAGTTGGCTTAAAGCTTGTTTTAATTTATCTTTAGACTCAGCTTTAGCTAATAACTCGTCTGGTAAATCAGCTTCATCAATTAAGGTGTCGCTAAAGTCTAAACTCTCGTCGCTATTTTTAAAATCTAACTCAGAGAAGGGGATCAAGCGCTTTTGACGCCAATAATCCACCACCACATTTTTAGCAATTTTTAATAACCAGGGTTTAAAGGGCTTACTCTCGTCATAACCATTTAAATGTCGCCAAACTTTTAACCAAGTTTCTTGGGTTAAGTCGGCCGCCGTGGCCTCATCTTTAACCAAGCGGTAAATAAAGTTATAAACCTCATTTAAGTGCCTTTTTACTAATATCTCTAAGTCAGAGGCTAACATCAAGGCTATCTTAGCACAGCTAAGGCTTTTTTAGACTTATACCCAGTTTTGTTTAATTTGTCCCCAAGTTATGCCGAGTTTTATGAGGTTGGGTGGGTTGACTTATTTTTTCTGTGGGTAGACAATGTAGATCCTTAGGCCTAGTTGCCGCATCTCCTGTCCTCGGACATGTTCTGGATCACAAAATCTTTTTGGGCCCGCAAATGTACTTTTGTCTCCGGACAAAGTCTTGGGCACCACATAAAAGCAATGCAGAGCAATTACTCCCTGGCGGGAGGGCTCTAGACCTAAAGTGGAGGGGGCGCGGTGGTAAAACGCTAGCGCCCTTTCCGCTTATCGGCTATAATCGCCAATATATGGATTGGGATAAAACTCTCTTTTGGATCTGCTTCCCCTTTTGGGCCGCTAAGGCGCTGGTAGAGCGTCATCGAGAATAATTATGAAGACCGCCTTTTTTAACTTAGCCCCGTGGGAGCAAAAGTATTATGAGGCTAAAAATATTTTTACTTCTTTAGGAGTAGAGCCAATTTTTGTTGCTAGTATTTTAGACGATGATCATTTGCCAGCTGGCGAGGCAAGTGAGGTGGAGTTAATCTCGATTTTTGTTGATAGTAAAATCACGGCTAAAGTTTTAACCGCCTTCCCTAATTTAAAGTTTATTGCCACTCGCTCAACCGGTTTTGATCATATTGATTTAGCGGCTTGCAAGGAGCGGGGAGTAACCGTCTCGGCGGTGCCAGGTTATGGGGAGATCCCAGTGGCCGAGCAAACATTCGCCCTTATCCTTACTTTGTCGCGGCATATTTATGAGGGCTTTGATCGCTTGCGCGAGGACGGTATCTTCTCACCCGAGGGGCTTAAAGGCTTTGATTTATTTGGGAAAACGCTGGGGATTGTGGGTACGGGTAAAATTGGTAAGCATGTGGCCCAAATTGCCGCTGGCTTTGGGATGAGAGTAGTAGCTTACGATGTTTATCCTGACCAAGTTGCGGCGCAAAATCTTAACTTTGCATATGTATCTTTAGACGAGTTATTAAAAGAGTCTGACATTGTGACTCTCCACGCTCCGTACACTAAAGACAATCATCATTTAATTAATGCCGAGAAGTTGGGTTTAATGAAGGCGAGTGCTTATCTTATTAATACGGCTCGGGGCGCCTTGGTAGATACACCAGCTTTGGCTGAAGCCTTAAAAAATAAAAAATTAGCCGGCGCGGGTTTGGACGTGTTGGAAGAGGAGGGGGTTATTAAAGATGAGTTTGGTTATGTGACTCATGGCTCGGCTCCAGTGGATGTGCGAGCAGTCTTGGCAGATCATGTACTCTTTGACTTACCTAATGTGGTGATTACGCCGCACAATGCTTTTAATACTCAAGAGGCTTTAGAAAAGATTTTAGATACAACGGCGGAAAATATTAAAAGTTTTTTGGCTGGCGCGCCTATTAACTTACCCCGCTAAAAAGCAAAGACCCGGTCATCGTTAGATGCCGGGTCGGGTACTTAAACCTGGTGAATGTTATCGTGAAGCGGCAGCGTGTGCCGCTGGTTTTCTGAGAATTCGTAAATCGGGCTTCTTTGTCTGCTTTTTTTCAACATCTTTTTTAACCCAAGCCCTTTGCTCGGGGAGGATGTACAGACATTTCTCCCCCAATATTTCTTGAGCGTGGCGTAAGGCTCCTTCCACAATTAAGGGTCGGGCTGGCACCAACTCGTCTAAACCAGGGACAAAAACTAAAGACATTCCTTCCGGTGTTTGACCCTTTACCTGTAGGGCCAGATCTTTTAAGAGCTTTGTATCTGATCTCCGTTTTAGACCCGGATAGTTAAAAAGAAATAGATGTTTTTTGTATGTGGCCAATTCTTTCTCAAGTTGATTTACTTGTGTTTCAAGCTCTGTCTCACGTGGTGAGGTGTCAGGAGCCGTAAGGCGAGTTGCATGTTTAACCAACCTCGGCCATAAGCAGCGCGCAGAAATGATAGAAAGGATAATTGTTATAATGAGCGCGCTTCCCAATAGTAAGTATGGCAGGTTGGTAACAAAGAGCGACTCTCTTGGGTAGCTCCTCTTATTTAGCCGTTTGTAAGCGGCTTGGTTCTGGTCGGCGATTTTTTCCTCCGCCTTCACAGTGAAAGCTTCGGGTTTTTCTGCTCGCATTAAGAGCTCAGCGTCTTGGGCTGGCTCGGTGTGAGCGGCTATTTGGATCTCGACAATTGGTGTAAGTGTTTCGGGTATCGTGGCCGTCCGTTGTGGCGCTGGTGACCAGTCGACTTTTTCGTATTGGTCGAAGTCGAGTTGGACAATTCCACTTGGCTCGTATTTTCTCGTGGTGACAACAACTTCTTGTTCGTTTGACTCTGGCTCATCCTTAACCCCTTCCGTTTTCGGTGTATCAATTGCCGGCAAGCTAGTGGGTACACCCACGGCCTGTGCCTCTTGCTCGATCAGTTTAGTCACGGGGAAGTTATGCATCCCCGGTTTTAACCGGTTAAAGTCAGTCGGTCCGTCTACCTTTTCCCAGGCCTCGTGATATTCCTTAGAGTAGACATACAATCCGAGATTCTGAACTTCCGGATGGGCATAAAACACATCACCCACTGAACTGCCCAGTTTTACTTCGAGGGTGACATAGCCAAACTCGGTGGCCTTGGCCAACTGGGCCAAAACCAATACCATCAAAAACACCATTAATTTACGCATATTCGTTCTCCCTCCCACTAGGTGGGTTAACATTCACTAGGTTGTAAAAGGTCTATATTAAAGCCCGATTGGGGCTGGTTAGCTAAGCTATTTCTACATCATTTAGACAAATTTGGCAAGTATGGTAGGGTAGAGAGGTATGAAGCCACTTAAATTTGAGGTTATTAAAGAGATCCCCGGCACCTTGGGTCGGGCCGGTGTTATCTCCACTCCGCATGGTGTTATTAATACGCCGGCCTTTGTAACGGTGGGGACCAAGGCTACTGTTAAAGCTTTAACCCCCGAGCAGGTCGCAGATTTAGGCGCCCAAGTGGTGCTGGCTAATACTTACCATCTTTATTTAGAACCAGGTGAACAAGTTTTAAAAATGGCCGGTGGTTTACATAAGTTTATGCAATGGCAGGGGCCCACTATGACCGACTCGGGTGGCTTCCAAGCTTTCTCTTTGGGCGCAGCGTTTGGTAAAGGTGGGGTAAGTAAGGTCGCAAAAGGTGAAGTCACTCCAGAATCGGATAATTCTCGCGTCTTCACCCCAGAGGGGCCCTACGCCGACGATAATTCTCCAATTCTTCCGCTTGCTCGTGTATATGAAGATGGTGTCACTTTTAAATCACACATTGATGGCAGTGAACATCGCTTTACCCCCGAGCGCTCGATGGAGATCCAACACAACATTGGGGCGGATATTATGTTTGCCTTTGATGAGTGTACCTCGCCCCAAGCCTCTTATGAGTATCAAAAGGAGGCCATGGAGCGTACTCATCGCTGGGCCAAGCGGAGTTTAGACTTCCACCAAACTTCTGATCAATCAGCTAAACAAGCTTTGTTTGGTATTGTGCAAGGTGGTCGCCATCAAGATTTAAGAGAAGAGTCAGCTAAATTTATTGCCTCACTTGATTTTGACGGCTTTGGTATTGGGGGCTCGTTTAATAAAGATGATTTAAGTACCGCTGTGGGTTGGGTTAATAAAATTTTACCTAAAGATAAACCGCGCCACTTACTGGGGATTGGTGAGGTAGGGGATTTATTTAATGGCGTGGAGAATGGCGTCGACACCTTTGACTGCGTAATGCCCACGCGTATGGCGCGTAATGGTACCCTCCAAACTGCCGAGGGTCGACTTAATATTTTTAATGCGCAATATAAAAATGATTTCACTCCCATTGAGAAGAGTTGTGAGTGTTATACCTGTAAAAATTACACTCGTGCTTACTTGGCTCATCTCTTTAGGAGTAAAGAGATTTTAGCCAACACTTTGGCCTCCATTCATAACCTCTACTTCTTTATTAATTTAGTTGCCCAAATGCGCGAGCACATTTTAACCGGCACCTTCCTCGACTTTAAAAAATCCTTTTTGAGTGGTATAAATAAAGTGGAGCTTAACTAGGAGGAGGTAGGAGGATTAGCAATGGCCGCACTCGTTGTGTATACCGTTTACTCGCTATTTTCTGTGGTGACTGGCGGAGCCTTGCTGACTATCGACGACACTGGCCCTGATCTTAGAGCCAGATCGTTAACCAAGGTCTTGTGTCTACTTGCCCTTTCTTTATTCGTCCTGTTCTGCCTTTTGCAGTACACCTTCCTTTACCGCCCTCTCGAGTAGGGCGGTTTTTCTTTTGCGGGAAATTTGTGCTAGATTAAAGTCCTAATGTCAATTTTTAAGCTTAAAAGCAAGTTTAAGCCCGAGGGTGATCAGCCCAAGGCTATTGCTAATTTGGTAGAGGGCCTTAAAAAGGGTTACCAACACCAAACACTTTTGGGTGTAACTGGCTCTGGTAAAACTTTTACGGCTGCTAATGTAATTAAAGAGTTTAATAAACCAGTTTTAGTTATTGCTCACAATAAAACCTTGGCCGCGCAGTTGGCTCAAGAGTATCGCGACTTCTTCCCCGAGGCGGCGGTGCATTACTTTGTGTCTTATTACGATTATTATCAACCGGAGGCTTATATGCCGGTGACCGACACTTATATTGAGAAGGATGCGTCGATTAATGAGGAGATTGAGCGCTTGCGTCACGCCTCTACTGCAGCCTTACTTACTCGGCCCGACACTATTATTGTGGCCTCGGTCTCGTGTATTTACGGCCTCGGTAGTCCGGAGGAGTACGCTAAAGAAAATGTTTTGCTTAAAGTGGGTCAACCGCTTGATCGCGCCGCTTTGTTAGAGAACTTGGTCCAAGTTTATTATGAGCGCACTAATGCCGATTTAACGCCCGGCACCTTCCGCGCCATTGGCTCCTCGGTAGAGATAATGCCGCCCTCGGAGAAGGAGATTTATCGCTTAGACTTAGCTGGTGGCAAGATAGAGGTGATTGAGAAGATAGACGCCGTCTCGCGAGTAATTTTGGATAAACCTAAAAATATTATCCTCTTCCCCGCCAAGCACTTTATTACCCCTGAGGGCGAGCGTGAGCGCGCGATGAAGTTAATACGCCAAGAGATGGAGACCCAGGTGAAGAAGTTTGAGGCGGCAGGTAAATTGCTTGAGGCCGAGCGGATTAAACGTCGCACCACTTATGACCTGGCGATGATTAAAGAGGTGGGTTATACCAACGGGATTGAGAATTACTCGCGTCCACTCTCGGGCCGTGAGGCTGGCTCACCGCCCGACACCTTACTTAATTACTTCCCGCATAAAAAGGATGGCACACCCGACTTCCTCACTATTATTGACGAGTCGCATGTCACCGTCTCGCAAATTGGCGGTATGTACGCCGGTGATCAAAGTCGTAAAAAGACTTTAGTTGAGTATGGCTTTAGACTACCCAGCGCCATGGATAATCGCCCGCTTAAATTTAATGAGTTTGAGGAGCGGGTGGGGCAAGTTATTTATACCTCGGCCACACCGGGTAAATATGAGGCCGAGCACTCCGAGCAGGTGGTAGAGCAAATTATTAGACCCACCGGCTTAGTAGATCCGGAGCTTACCGTTAAACCCGTCATTGCCAAGGGTAAGTATGAGGGTCAAATTAAAGATTTTATTGCTGAGGCTAAAAAGGAGATCGCTAAGGGTCACCGGGCCATGGCTACCACGCTAACCAAAAAAATGGCTGAAGACCTTTCAGAATTTTTAAAACAAGATGGGATCAAGACCGAGTACTTGCACAGTGATATTAAAACTTTAGACCGTATTACTATCCTCACCGAGTTTAGGCGCGGCAAGTTTGATTGTTTAGTCGGTGTTAACTTATTACGCGAGGGCTTAGATATGCCGGAGGTCTCTTTTATTGGCATTTTGGATGCCGATAAAGAGGGCTTTTTACGCTCCGACGTTTCACTTATCCAGACCATTGGTCGGGCGGCGCGTAACGCCGCCGGGCGGGTAACCTTGTATGCCGACAACATCACCGGCTCCATGGAGCGAGCCATCGGTGAAACTAATCGTCGGCGGACTATCCAACTCGCGTATAATAAAAAGCACGGTATTACTCCGCAGACGATTATTAAGAAAATTCATGATATTACTGAGAGCTTAGAGCTCGAGCGTAATCAAGCGGTGCGTAACTTGCTGGCCCTAGATAAAGCGGCTTACGGTGGTAACATTAAAAAGCTCTTAAAAGAGAAGGAGAAGCAGATGAACGAGGCGGTTAAAAACCTCGACTTTGAAACCGCCGCCATCCTCCGCGATGAAATCAAGGAGTTGACAAATGTTAAATAGGCTAGTATAAGTTAGTTTGGAAGGAGGGTCTTAAAATGCCCAAAGTTAAAAAGAGAAAGAAAACTCTTGAGCTGTTGTCTACTTGTATGTGTACTTGTGGTCATGAGAAAGGGGATCACACTGTCGGTGGGTCTTGTATGGGTTCTTTAAGTCGTGTGGCAGGTCATGAGTATGTCCACCATCCTTGTCGCTGTGAATCTTTTACACACAGCCAAACCTGTAGTTGTAACTGGGTAAAGGAGAATGGATAATGCAGTGGAGCATTGGCGCGGCGATGGCGGTGGTTCTTTTATTTGCCGCTTACTTGATCGGTTTACGGTGGAAA
This sequence comes from uncultured Candidatus Saccharibacteria bacterium, assembly GCA_964538315.1. Taxonomy (GTDB): domain Bacteria; phylum Patescibacteriota; class Minisyncoccia; order Phycocordibacterales; family XYD1-FULL-46-19; genus JAGORB01. The sequence goes on along the minus strand of CAZIEN010000003.1, from coordinate 7,138 downwards.
AATAAGTAGTCGATCAGAGACGAGGGAGAGACATCAACGGCTCGGGGTGATTTTACCCGGGCTTTTCTTTTGGCCCAAAGATGGTAAAATTGCATCTGTACCCCTGCCACCAAGCTGGGGCCAATGTTTGTATATAAAATGCCTAAAGATAAAGATGATTTAATTAAGATTAAGGGCGCTAGGACGCATAATCTTAAAAATATTAATTTAGAGATCCCGAGAGATAAGCTCGTGGTTTTTACTGGTCTCTCGGGCTCGGGTAAGAGCTCACTGGCTTTTGACACCATCTTTGCCGAGGGGCAGCGGCGTTATGTGGAGAGCCTCTCCGCTTATGCCCGGCAATTTTTACGCCAAATGCAAAAGCCCGATGTAGATGAGATTACTGGTCTCTCGCCAGCGATTAGTATTGATCAAAAGTCGCGCTCGCAGAACCCGCGCTCGACTGTGGCCACTATCACCGAGATTTATGATTACTTACGAGTGCTTTATGCCCGCGTGGGCCGACCGTACTGCTTGTTATGTGGCGAGGAGATTAAAAAGTTGTCGGTGGAGGAGATTGTTAACTTTGCCTTAGAGAAGATTAGAGCTGCTAAAAATATTAAAGAGACGGTGCGGATTTATGCGCCAGTGGTGCGCGGTCGCAAGGGTGAGTACTATCAACTTTTATATGATTTATTAGATAAGGGTTATACCGAGGTGTTGGTAGATGGTAAGCGTTATAAACTCCGCGATCGTATTATCTTGGGTAAAAATACTAAGCACAATATTAGTGTTTTGGTAGATGAGATTAATATCTCCGATTTTGCTCTCGCTAAAGTAGAGAAGGTAGCGGTTAAAAAAACTAAAAACAATTTAAAAGAGGTGGTGGTTAAGTCTTTAGCTGATGGGGCCCGCGAGCGCCTCGCCGAGGGCGTAGAGCGCTCGCTTAAAGAGGCTGATGGCTTAGTAAGTGTGGTAGTCGGAGAAGAAGAGACACGTTTTTCTTCTAAGTTTTCTTTTCCAAATTACGGCGTCTCTTACCCGGAGATTGAGCCACGACTCTTCTCCTTTAACTCGCCTTACGGGGCGTGCCCTACTTGTCATGGCTTAGGCACCAAGCACTTGTTTGGCACCGAGCCGTGTGATGATTGTGGTGGCGCGCGCTTACGCAAGGAGGCTTTGTTTGTAAAAATTAATAATAAAAATTTGGTTGAGGTCTCGAGTATGAGTATTGGTGACGCCGGTGACTTTTTTAAAAATATTAAGTTAACGACTAAAGAGCGGCAGGTGGCCGAGATGGTGCTTAAAGAGATTGAGGCTCGCTTAAAGTTTTTACTCGATGTGGGGCTTGATTACTTGGCCCTTGATCGCCGAGCCAACACTCTCTCGGGTGGCGAGGCGCAGCGCATTAGGCTTGCCTCTCAACTTGGCTCGCGCCTCGTCGGTACTCTTTATGTCTTAGACGAGCCAACCATTGGTCTCCATGCTCGCGATAACGATCGCCTAATTAAAACTCTGCTTGAGCTCCGCGATTTGGGTAACACTATTTTAGTCGTCGAGCATGATGAGGACACTATTTTTGCCTCGGACTTTTTGGTCGACATTGGGCCCGGGGCGGGCGTGCATGGTGGCAAGGTGGTGGTGGCCGATGAGACCGAGAAGCTATTAACGGCTAAGAAGAATACTTTCAACTCCCTCACTGTCGATTATTTACGCGGTGATAAAACCGTGGAGTTGCCCGAGAAGCGTCGCTCGGCTGATAAAGGCGCGCTTAAAATCCGTGGGGCTAAAGTGTTTAATATTAAAAATTTAAATATAGATATCCCGCTTGGTAAGTTAGTAACAATTACTGGCGTCTCGGGCTCGGGTAAATCATCCTTCCTCTATGAAGTTTTACATAAAAACTTGCAGGGTAAATTGGAGCGCCGTTATCGAACTAATGAGAAGTTTAATTGTAATGAATTCTCGGGGACCGAGTATATATCTCGCGTCATTTTAATTGACCAATCTCCCATTGGGCGCACCCCGCGCAGTAATCCGGCCACTTACACTGGGGCGTGGACCTTTGTGAGAGATTTGTTTGCCGCTAGTGAGTTGGCGCGGATCCGGGGTTGGGGAGCGGGGCGCTTCTCCTTCAACCGGCCGGGTGGGCGCTGTGAGGCCTGCGAGGGTAATGGTGAGATTGCGGTGGAGATGCACTTCCTCCCCACGGTATATGTAACTTGCGATGTGTGTAATGGCACCCGCTTCCAAAAGGAGACTTTAGAGGTGGAGTATAAGGGTAAAAATATTGATCAAATTCTCCACATGACCGTGGAGGAGGCGTTAACTTTTTTTGAGGATATCCCAGCCATTTATGATCGGATTAAAACTTTAAATGAAGTTGGTTTGGGTTACTTGGAGCTTGGTCAAAGTGCCACTACTCTCTCAGGTGGTGAGGCCCAACGAGTTAAAATTTCTTCTGAACTTTATCGACCAAATACCGAGCGCACAATTTATCTTTTAGACGAGCCAACCGTTGGCTTGCATTATGAGGATGTTAAAAATTTAATTGGGATTTTACAAAAGTTGGTGGAGAAGGGGAATAGCGTGGTGGTGATTGAGCACAATATGGAGATTATTAAATCTTCCGATTGGCTAATGGACATGGGCCCGGATGGTGGTATTGGCGGTGGCAACCTGGTAGCCCACGGCACCCCCGAGCAAGTGGCCTACGCCGCGGGCTCCCACACCGCTAAGTATTTAAAACGCGCCCTCAAGAAAAAATCCGACAAATAAAAAAAGCGGTGTGGGATAAGTCTGGCTGGACTCACCCATACAAACCGCTTGAATGTTGGTCCGCCCGTTGGCGTGACCGTGTCCCTTTATAGGGACACATAGTGTTGGAGAACTGCTCCCAGATGTTAAATAATTTTTTTTGGGAGTCTGGGTGCTCACTCCCTCTCCTGGAGTATCCGTGCTCGAACGACAACAGTAGACACTTTCTAGACTAATATAAGTCCATACTCCGTGTCAAATAAAAAACCGGAGTGACGCTGAGTTGGTTGCTGAACTGCCAACTTGGTTTCCCAACCTTGGATCGTCACTCCGGCTTGCGGTACTGCACAGCTTTAATTATAGTGATTAAGCTTATGACCAGTCAAGAGCTTAAAAAGCTTAATTTACCCGACACACCGGGGGTGTACTTTTTTAGAGATAAAAAAGGGATTCTATATATTGGTAAAGCCACGAGTTTAAAAGATCGGGTTAAAAGCTATTTTAATAAAGATTTAATTAACAGCCGTGGGCCGCGCTTAACCGCCATGTTAGATCAGGCGGTAACGGTCACTTGGCAGGCCACTGACTCGGTGTTGGAGGCCTTACTTTTAGAAACAGCTTTAATTAAAAAGCATCAGCCCAAATATAATGCCAAGGAGAAGGATGATAAAAGTTATTGGCACGTGGTTATAACCAAAGAGGACTTCCCTCAAATTTTACAAGTGAGGGGTAAAGATTTAGGTGGTAAAAGTTTTGCCAGCGTTTTTGGGCCGTTTGTGAGTGGGAGTGAGTTAAAAGAGGCACTCAAGATTATCCGGAAGATTTTTCCGTACCGGGATGCCCGGTGTAAGCTTAACCAGGGCCGGCCATGTTTCAATCGTCAGATTGGGTTGTGTCCGGGGGTGTGTACCGGCGAGGTAAGTAAAAGTGAGTATGCTAAAACCGTGCGCAATTTAAAATTATTTTTTAATGGTAAAAAGAGTGCCGTGGTTAAAAACTTGGAGCAAGAGATGAAGCTGGCAATTAAAAAACAAGAGTTTGAACTGGCCGGGAAGATAAAAAAACAAATCTTTGCTTTAAATCACATTCGCGATGTCTCTTTAATTAAACAAGAGTATAAATCATCCCTCACTGATTCAGCTTCTAAATCCAGAGTCGAGGCTTACGACATCGCTCACACTAGCGGTAAGGAGGTGGTGGGTGTTATGACCGTGGTGGAGAACGGCGAGATTAATAAAAACGAGCACCGTAAATTTAAACTTAAATTAGATACTAATAATGATGTTGGCAATTTAACTGAAGTTATTTCTCGTCGCTTAAATCACCCCGAGTGGCCGGCGCCCAAGCTAGTGGTAGTGGATGGTGGCTTAACCCAACTCAATGCCGCTAAAAAGGTTTTAAACCAAGCCGGTGTAGTTTGGCCCGTGGTGGCCGTAACTAAGGATGAGCATCATAAAGCTAAACAAATAATAGGGGACCAAGATAAAATTGGAGATAAAGAGCGAGAGATTTTACTCGCCAACAGTGAGGCGCACCGTTTTGCTATTACTTGGCATCGCCAACGTCGCGGTAAGATAGTATAATTTAAACCAATGATCTCTCCTGAGATTTTAGCGGCTAATTTAATCATCGGCCTAGTTTTATTTTTGGGCGCTGTCCTGGGCTTTATTATTGGTCGCCATAACACTCGATCTAAAAAGCTTGAGTCTAACCAAGTTTTATTACCCACCGCCGTTAAAGAGGACGTCTCTAGTTTAAAAAAGGTTAATGCCGAGCTTGAGACTCAAGCCCGAGCCCTCCAAGCTAAGGAGTTAGAGTTAACCCTGGCCAATCAACGCTTAGAGAAGTTGGAGGAGGCCAAAAGTAAGTTTGTAGCCGTTACCACTCATCAGCTCCGCACCCCGCTCTCGGCGATTAAATGGACCTTTAATATGGTTATTGCGGGGCAATTGGGTCCAATCTCAGCCGAGCAGAAGGAGGTTTTAGACAAGGGTTATCAAAGTACCGAGCGGATGATTAAAATTGTTAACGATTTATTAAGTGTTGATAAAATTGAGATTGACCAAAAGGATTATGAGTTTACCCCCATCCAACTAGAAGATTTAATCGAGAGTTTATTATTTGAGTTTTCTAACCATGCCGAGAGTAAGCACATTGAGTTAACAATTAAAAAACCCGGCAAGCCCTTACCGCCAGTGGATGTAGACCCGCTTAAATTGCGAGTAGTGCTAGAGAACTTAATTGACAACGCCATTAAATATAATCGGCCTAATGGCAAGGTGGAGGTGGCTCTTGACGATGAGAAGATTAACACTACGCGTAATAGTGTAGAGATTATTATTAGTGACACTGGCATCGGCATCCCGTCTGAAGAGCGGGCCAAGATTTTTAACAAGTTTTTCCGCGCTAGTAACGCCGTTAAAACGGAGCCCGATGGCTCGGGTTTGGGTCTCTACTTGGCCAAGGATATTATAGAGAAGCATAAAGGTACCCTCCGCTTTGAGACGGGTGAGACGGGGACTAAGTTTTACCTCGAGCTACCCTTGCATCAGGTTGTATAGGCTGTGCTATACTTAAAACACTATGGCTGGCAATAAAAAAATTTTAATTGTAGAGGATGACGAGTTTTTACGCTCTTTAGCCGCCAAGCGGTTAGAGAAGGATGGTTTTGGTGTTAAAGACGCCGTGGATGGTGAGGCCGCACTTAAAGCGATTGAGGGTGATAAGTTTGATCTCATTTTATTAGACTTACTTTTACCAGGTACCGACGGCTTCACCGTTTTAGAGAAGGGGCGAGCCATGCCTAATGGTAAGGATGTGCCGATTGTGGTTTTTTCTAATCTTGGTGAGCGAGCCGATATTGAGAAGGCTAAAAAGTTGGGCGCCACTGACTTTATGGTTAAGGCCAACTTTACCTTAGATGATATTGTGAGCAAGATCCACACTTTGTTAGGTTAATTAATTTTACTAATGAGTAAACTGCGGGTAGGAGTCTTACGGGGCGGACCAAGCTCCGAGTATGAGGTCTCGCTTAAAACCGGGGCGAGCGTTTTAAAGCACTTACCAAAAGAGCAGTTTGAGGTTAAAGACATTTTTGTTAATCGTGATGGCTTGTGGCACTTAGGTGGAGTACCAGTTTGGCCCGAGCAAGCCGCCGAGCAGGTAGACCTTTTCTTTAATGCGCTCCATGGCGAGTATGGTGAGGATGGACAAGTCCAGCGGTTACTTGTTAATTTAGACAAACCTTTTACTGGCCCCGAGGAGATCCCAGCGCTTGCGGCAATTAATAAACCCTTAACCAAGAGTTTGCTCGCTCGGGCCGGGATTAAAGTGGCGCCCACCTTTACCTTAGTAGCACGAGTTAATAATCGCGAGACGGCTAAACAAGTTTTTAATAAACTCCCGCCGCCCTGGGTGGTTAAGCCGGCGGATCGGGGCTCGTCTTTAGGTATTTCTTTAGCTAAGAGTTTTGACGATCTAGTCGCGGCTATTAGTAAAGCGGCTGAGTACTCCTCACAGATTTTAGTTGAGCCGTTTATTCCCGGGCGAGAGGCCACGGTGGGAGTGTTAGACAACTTCCGCGGCCAATCGGCTTATGCTTTAATGCCGGTGGAGATCCGTCGGCCGGCCGGCCAACACCTATGGCATTACGATGATAAGTACTCGGGTTTAACCACCAAGATCTGCCCGGCCGGCTTTACCTCTCAAGAGAAGCAGGAGTTAGAGGCCTTAGCCGCTTTAACCCATGAGACTTTAGGTCTGCGTCATTACTCGCGAGCCGATTTTATTGTCTCACCGCGGGGGATCTATTTACTCGAGATTAATTCCCTCCCTGGTTTAACTGAGACTTGCCCCCTACCTCATGCTTTACAAGCGGTGGGCGCTAATTATCCAGATTTTTTAACTCATATCATTAAACAAACTTTAAACTAAATGGGCTTTTTTAGTCGACAAAACTGGCAACAAACTCTTACCGCCGCCAAGGTGGGTATTTTTTTAGCGCGGCGCCAAATTACCCGCTCCAGTAAAACCACCACCGGTTTAATTATATTTGTGATGACGCTGACCTTCCTTAACTTAGTGGTAGTGAGCGGTATTTTAGTTGGCTTACTCCAAGGCTCAACCGACGCTTATGTTAAAAGTTACTCGGGCGATATTTTAATCTCTAATTTACCTAAAAAAACTTATATCGAGAATAGTCAGGAGATTGTAAATGTGGCTAAAAACTTGCCTTGGGTTGATCATTTAACCGCTCGTTATATTGAGAGCGGGAGTGTAGAAGCTGGTTATCAAACGAGAATTAATTTTAGAGAAAATCCCAATACGGCCGGTGGGCAAGTAGTAGGCATTGACCCGGTGGCCGAGGCGGATGTCTATCTGGCGTATGGACGCGATCTGCAGG
>CAZIEN010000002.1:24283-25006 GCA_964538315.1 uncultured Candidatus Saccharibacteria bacterium | reverse complement strand
ATGGAAGCAATAAAGAAAATGTACCTGCGGAATCGTGGAATTACTCCTCCCTCCCCAGGTCATTATCCTGGTCGGCGCCGGACTGACGACAATACGCGTTATCGTACTCGCGCGTAGCCCTAGACCCCCACACTTTGTGGGGGTCACTTTTTTTCTTAGACCAGATTTATAGTAGTCTAATATTTAGAAAGAAAGGAGGTTGATACCGTGAAAAAAATGTTGACTCCCATGATGATGAGAAGATGTCTAGCTCAAGTGTACATCAGGAGGAATAGGCAATGCTTGTATGTTTCCCAAGATGATTTAGCCCGAGGCTCAGGTATGTCAGTTGAATACCTTGCCGATATTGAAGACGGCACCACAACTGCTTCCTGGAGAGAGCTTAAGGTTCTTTGTGACAACTTGGGCTTATCTTTCTGGAAAGGTGTTAGACTTACAGTTTGGTCTTGGTTTGTACCGTTGTGGTATTTGAGATGGAAGATTTCCAGGATTTGAATTAACTTGGTCTTAGAAAAGGGGGTGAATATGGATCCAAAAGAATGCGTCCTAACTAACCAATATCAAGCGGAGGACGTGACTCATCTCTTGGTTCAATTTTTGGAAAAACAAGCTCGGGATAACCCTGTCCCAACCATGAGATCTGGCAGGAGGGTTATACCCCAAGCTCCCGGTCCTAATTACCCAATAATTAGTTTGTATAGAGAAGTGGTAGCCGCCGCCCCT
>CAZIEN010000002.1:18148-24273 GCA_964538315.1 uncultured Candidatus Saccharibacteria bacterium | reverse complement strand
GGGACGGCTTTTTTTATTCTTAAAAATCGGTTAGGATACAAGCTAATGACCGCTAATGAGATACGGGCCAAATTTTTACAGTTTTTTGCGAGCCGCGGGCACGCTATTTTGCCCTCGGCCAGTTTAGTCACCACTGATGAGAAGGGGGTCACTAACTCCACCCTTTTTAATACCGCCGGCATGCAGCCGCTCATCCCATATTTGTTGGGCGAGACACACCCGGCCGGCAAACGCGTGGCTAGTGCCCAAAAGTGCCTCCGCACAGTAGACATTGATGATGTGGGTGATAACACTCACAACACCTTTTTTGAGATGCTCGGCAACTGGTCCCTCGGTGATTATTTTAAAGAGGAGGCGATTAAATGGAGCTTTGAATTTTTAACTTCTAAGGAGGAGGGCTTGGGCTTAGATCCTAATCGACTCTACATTACTGTGTTTGAGGGTGATGATAACGCACCCCGCGATGACGAGGCTTATGAGATCTGGCAAAAATACCTGCCTAAAGAGCGGATTTATTTTATGGGCGCTGAGAATAATTGGTGGGCGGCTGGAGATAATGGTCCGTGTGGACCCGACACGGAGATGTTTTATGATGTCACACCGCATCGCTTAGGCGTTTTAACTAAAGAGGAGTTTATGTCGGCGGATGGTAAGCGTGAGGTAGTGGAGATTTGGAATGATGTTTTTATGCAATATCAAAAGGAGGGCGGCAAGGTAATAGGGAAGTTAAAAAATAATAATGTGGACACCGGCGCCGGCCTCGAGCGCTTGGCGATCATGCTCCAGGGTAAAACTAATGTTTATGAGACAGATTTATTTACACCCCTCATGGAGCAGATTAAAAGTTTAGGTACTAATTATGATCTTAAATCGGCCCGGATTGTGGCTGACCATATTAGAGCCGCCACCTTTTTAATTAGCGACGGTGTGACTCCCTCCAATACTGATCGGGGTTATATTTTACGCCGCTTACTCCGCCGCACCGTACGCCACGCTGACTTACTTGGCTTACCAATTGACGCCTTAACTGGTCTCAACGGTACAGTGGCTAATACTTATGAAGGGGTTTACCCAGAAATAAAAAATAATCTCTCTTTAATCCAAGAAGAGGTTAAAAAAGAAGAGGAGCGTTTTAGAGAGACTTTAGCTAAAGGGTTGAAGGAATTTGAGAAGGGGACTGACCCATTTATTTTATTTACCTCTTACGGCTTCCCACTTGAGTTAACTAAAGAACTAGCTGAGGAGAAGGGCGTAAAAATTGATGAAGACAAGTTTTGGGCCGATATGAAGAGTCATCAAGATCTCTCTCGCGCGGGTGCCGAGCAAAAGTTTAAGGGTGGTTTAGCTGATGAGTCAGATGAGCGAGTGGTTAATTATCACACCGCTACCCACTTGCTTAACCAGGCCCTGCACGAGGTGTTGGGCGAGCATGTGGAGCAACGGGGGAGCAATATTACCGCCGAGCGCTTACGCTTTGACTTCTCTCATCCAGCCAAAATGACTGATGAGGAGAAGCAGCGCGTAGAGGAGATTGTAAATAATAAAATTAAAGAAGATTTACCGGTTAAGTTTGCTATTTTACCTAAAGCCGAGGCTGAGAAGACGGGTGCCCGCCATATGTTTAATGAGAAGTATGGCGAGGAGGTTAAAGTTTATTATATTGGTGATAATTTAGACTCTGCTTACTCTAAAGAATTTTGCGGTGGACCCCATGTAGAGCATACTGGTGTTTTAGGCACCTTCAAGATAGTTAAGGAGGAGGCCGTCGCCGCTGGCATCCGCCGCATCAAAGCAGTTTTGGAGTAGTTATTCTCTTCTTATTTTTTGTAGTGAGTGGTATTATTTAAGTAATGGGTTTTTCTTGGCGGATTAAAAATAAATCGGCGAGTAAGTTTGCGGCGCTATTTGATATTGGCACCGGCTCCATTACCGCGAGTGTTATTTCTTTACCTAGTGAGAGTGATAAAATTTGCCCCACTATCGTTTGGCATCACGAGGTTAAGCTCCACTTCCACACGCGACCCGATCGTCGCCGTTTATTGGCCAAGATTTTAACCGCCACCAAAGAGGCGGCAACGGCTTTACACCAAGAGTGGCCAGTCTTAATTGACGAGGCTCATGTGGTTTTATCATCGCCCTTTTACCGCGCCCTCACTAAAACGGTGGAGTTTGAGCATGACGAGCCATTTATCTTTAATCAAAAATTGTTAAATCAAATTCGTGACGACGAGACACAAAAATATTTAGTCTCGGCCAAAAAGCCTTTTGACGATATCCCCCAAGACCAGCCAATAATGCTAGAGTATCGTCTCCTTGGTCTTAAGGTTAATGGCGAGGAGGTCCAAAAGCCAACTAATAAAAAAATTACTTCCTTAGAACTAACCGAGTATTTAAGCATTGGCTCGGAGGCGATTACTCGTCAGTTACGCCAAATTATCGTGGGCGCCGGCCACTTTAAGCGCGTTAACTTCCACTCTTACCTCTTGGCTTTATCGGCAGTGCTCTCAGCTTTATACAAGGATAGCGACTTTTTGGTCGTTGACGCCGGTGGCGAGCGCACTGATATAGGGTTAGTGCGAGATAGTCTCTTAATTAATCAATACACTTACAGTTTGAGTCCTAAGCATTTGGCTCGCTTGGCGGGGCAAAAGTCTCTTACTACCCACGCCGAGGCCAGCACCTTAGCTCATTTGCAACCCGACCACAACCTATGGGAGGGCAATAAAGTGGAGTGGCTACGCAATTTTAAACAAGCCTTAAGCCGTTTTGGCGCCCCGGAGGAGGCGCCAAGTCAGGTCTTTGTCGCGGCCGAGCCTCAGTATCACTCTTTACTAGCTAAATGGCTTAAAGAGATGGGGTTAAAACCAGTAATTATTAGCGCCGAGTGGTTAAGTAATTGGTGCGCCCTCGCCCCTGGCGCTAAAGAGGCCGGGGAGCACTGGGTCTTGGCCGAGGCAATGTTTTTGGCCCAGGTTGCCAGCGAGGTCCCCGAGCTGTTATAATCCGACTATTAATATGCCTATGTCGGATATCATTAAAACTAAACGGAGTTTAAAGGAGATTTTACCTAAAAACTCAACCCCGCCTATGAATAATTATCGCAACCATATCCCTACTGACGACACCCCGGCCCCTCGACCTAAAAACTTAGATTGGAATCCACGCCGCCGCTTCTCGCCTAAATTATTAATTGGGATTGTTCTCTTGGTAGTAATTATTTTTGGTGGGTTATTAATCTCTAGTACTTTTGCTAAGGTGACGGTTAATATTACCCCCGTCCAAGGCCGATTACTCCTCACTCATACTTTTGACGCTACCAGCCAGGCTCCAGAAGGGGAGTTGGGCTTTAGTTTGGTCTCCGGTATCACCGACACCGAGAAAAAGTTGGTCCCAGCCTCCGGCTCCGAGAAGGTCTCGCGCAAAGCTAGTGGCACGATCATCATCTACAACAACTACGACAATAAAGTTCAGAAATTGGTTAAAAATACTCGCTTTGAGACCAAGGATGGCAAGACTTACCGCATTAATAGCGCCGTGAGTGTCCCCGGGATAAGTACTAAAGATGGCCAGCCCACACCTGGCTCGGTAGAGGCTCAAGTTACAGCCGACCAGCCTGGCGCCGAGTACAATATTGATTTAGCTGATTTTACCGTCCCTGGGTTTAAAAATGACCCTCGCTATGATAAGTTTTATGCTCGCTCCAAGACGGCCATGACTGGTGGCCTAGTGGGTGAGATTAAAAAGGTTTCCACCAGCGATAAACAGAAGGCCGTAGCTGATTTACAAAACATTCTCCGCGAGCGGATGATTAAAGAGGCTAAACTCCAGATCCCTGCCGGCTTCATCCTCTTTGATGACGCTTACTTCCTCACTTTTGAGGAGCAGGCCCCAGTTGGCGCGAGCTCGGCCACCTCCTCTGGCGACCAAGCCGAGATTAGTTTAAAGGCCACCTTTTACGGTATCTTATTTGATCGCAAAGCTTTAAGTTATAAAGTGGCTAAAGAGCAGGTGCCAGACTTTGACGGTCGTGAGTTAGAGATTAAAAACTTAGACGAGATTAAATTTAAACTCTTAAATCGCGATGATATTAAGAGCCCACAAGTGGAGAAGATCTCCTTTACTCTCGACGGTAACGCTCATTTAGCTTGGACCTTTGATGAAAAGGGTTTAATCTCCAAACTCCAAACTGCGCCTAAGGGTAGTTATGAGAGTGTTTTTGCCCAGTTCCCCACGATTAAACAAGCCAACTTAGTCTTCTTCCCACCGTGGGTTAAATCCATCCCTTCTAAAACCGATAAAATTAAGGTCGAGGTTAATTATGATAAATAAGGCCATTTTAGGGCCGCTAGGGCTTGACGCTTTAGTCTGTGTCTGCTAACATACCCCAGGTATAGCTTAATGGAGGATAAACCAGTAAATGATTCAACACCAAACCCATCCCAATTTGGGGATGGTTCAGTGGTTTCTGGTGTGGTAACAGAGGCCTTACCTAATACGATGTTCCGAGTCCAATTAGCCGACGGCCACGAGCTGCTCTGCTACTTGGCGGGTAAGATGCGCTTACACCGGATCCGTGTGCTAGTGGGGGATAAAGTTACCGTGACGCCTGATGCCTATGGTGGCAAGGGCCGGATCACTCGGCGTGAGTAAGTTTTAACCATTAAGTTAACTAAATTTTATTAAATATTTATGAAGGTTCGCTCTACGATTAAAAAACGTTGCGCCCAGTGCCAGTTCGTTAAGCGGCGCGGGCACCTTTATATTGTCTGCAAGGCTAAGCCTCGCCATAAACAAAAACAAGCTTAAATTTATATGCGTATTGCCGGTATTACTTTACCCACTAATAAGCGAATGGAGATTGCCTTAACGGCCATTTATGGCGTGGGTCGTCCTCGCGCTAAAAAAATCTTAGACGAGGCTAAGGTAGACTGGGCCAAAAAGACCGAGCAATTAACCGCTGATGAGGAGGCTCGCCTCCGTAAACTAGTTGAGGCTTTCAAAATTGAGGGTGATTTAAAGCGCGAGGTCTCCGGTAATATTAAACGCTTAAAAGATATTAAAAGTTACCGTGGTTCTCGCCACGCTCGTGGCTTACCAGTCCGCGGTCAGCGCACCAAAACCAACTCTCGTACTCGTCGTGGTAATGTGCGCAAAACAATGGGCTCCGGTCGTAAGAAGGTAGATAAGAAATAAAATTATATGGGTAAAACACGCGTTATTAAAAAAGCTGGTCAGGAGGGAGAGGGTAGCGCCCGCTCTGGCTCTAAGAGCTCCAAGCGTCGCTTGGAGTCCGGCGTGTTGCATGTTAATGCCACCTACAACAACACCTATGTCTCGCTCACTGATGGTGAGGGTAAAGTAGTGGCCTCATCTTCCTCGGGGGCCTTGGGCTTCTCGGGGTCTAAAAAGGGGACTCCTTTTGCCGCTAGTAAGGTCGGTGAGCTCTTGGCCGATAAGGGCCTAAGCTTTGGCCTCAAAGAGGTTAATGTAGTCATTAGTGGCGTGGGTGCTGGTCGCGAGTCGGCTATGCGCTCGTTTGTGGCCAAGGGGATCAATATTAATACGATTAAAGACGAGACTCCAGTGCCTTTTAATGGACCTAAGCAGCCTCGGGCCCGCCGCGTTTAAACTTTAAATTATTTATGAAAATCGGACCAAAATATAAAATTGCCCGGCGTTTAGGAGAGCGAGTTTTCCCTAAAACTCAAACGACTAAATTTGTTATCTCTGGCCCTGTTAAAAAAATGGGTCGTCGGAATACTTTGTCTGATTACGGCCGTCAACTCTTAGAGAAGCAGAAGGCTAAATACACTTACGGTGTCTCCGAGCGCCAATTTGTAGGTTACGTTAACAAGGCTCGCGAGAGTCGCACCAACCCGGCTCAAGCTCTCCAGCAATCCTTAGAGCGTCGTTTAGATAACGTCGCCTTCCGCTTAGGCTTACTCCGCTCACGGGCTTTTGCTCGCCAAGCCGTTGCTCATGGTCACATTACTGTTAATGGTAAAAAAATGACCATTCCCTCCTACCAAGTCCGTGTGGGTGATAAGATTGCCATCCGTTTAGGCAGTAAGGATAACGGGATGTTCCGCGATTTAAGTGAAAAGTTAAAGGATTACCAAGCCCCC
>CAZIEN010000002.1:11428-18138 GCA_964538315.1 uncultured Candidatus Saccharibacteria bacterium | reverse complement strand
GGTAATGTCTGAACCGTTAACGGTAGAGGCCGAGTTTAACCTTAACTTTAGCACCATTTTAGAGTTTTACAGTCGTGTTTAATTAAAAAATTATTATTTTAATAAATTAATATGCCAGACTTCAACATCATTCTCCCTTCTAAGCCAATGGTTGTCTCCGAGGACAACTTTGTTGGCGTGTACGAGATCGAGGGTTTGTACCCAGGTTACGGTCATACTTTAGGCAACTCTTTACGCCGGATTATTTTATCGTCCTTGCCCGGCTTTGCTATTACCGCGGTTAAGATTAACGGTGTCGCTCACGAGTTCTCTACCATCAACGGTATTCAAGAGGATGTGATCTCGATTATTTTAAACTTAAAGCGCGTTCGCTTTAAGGGCGTCGGTGATGGCGTGCACACCGCCACCATCTCGGCCAAGGGCGCTAGCACTATTACCGCCGGTGATATTAAAGTCTCTGGCGATATGGAGGTAATCAATAAGGATCAAGTTATTGCTCACTTAACCGATAAAGCCGCTACCTTAGAGGTAGAGTTAACGATTGAGAAGGGTTTAGGCTATGTCCCTAAAGAGACCTTACAAAAAGATAAGGTAGATATTGGCAGCATTAATGTGGATGCCATCTTTACCCCAATCCGCCGCGTTCACTACGAGGTAGAGCAAATGCGCGTGGGTAATCGTACTGACTATAACCGCTTGCGCTTAAGCGTGGAGACTGACGGTATTGTGGCCCCTCGTGAGGCCTTAGAGCAATCTATTGCCATTATGATTAATCAACTTAAAGCCATTGTAGGCTTTAAAGAGGATGATATCCCAGAGCGTTTGACCGCCAGCGCCACGGATGATAAGGTCCAAATGTCGGCTGATAAAAAAGATCCCGACGCTTTAAAAACTCGGATTGAGGATTTAGAGCTCTCCGCTCGCACCGTTAAGGCGCTCGCCGCCGGTAGCATCCGCACCGTAGGTGGCTTGGCCAAAAAGCGCGAGGCTGACTTAGGCGAGATTGATGGCTTGGGTGACAAGGGGATCCAAGAGATCAAGCGGGCTTTATCCAACTTTGGCTTAACCCTTAAAGAAGACTAAAAAAATATTTATGTTACATCATCGGTCGACAAAAAAATTAGGACGTAAGACTGGGCAGCGCGACGCACTGCTTAGGACTTTAGCTGTCTCCTTAATTAAGCACGGTCGGATCACAACCACCGAGGCTAAGGCTAAGGCTTTGCGCCCATTTGTAGAGAAGTTGGTGACTAAAGCCAAGAGTGGTAAACTCGCCAGTGAGCGCTTGGTGATCTCGCAACTTGGTCAAACTACCGCTGCCTTTAAATTAATTAAGGATATTGCCCCTCGATTTAAAACTCGTCCGGGCGGTTACTTACGAATTATTAAAACGAGCTCGCGCCGGGCCGATGCCGCCGCGATGGCCTTAATTGAGTTTGTGGCTTAAATTATTTTATGACTGAACACATTATTGATGCTAAGGGTAAAACTATCGGTCGCGTGGCCTCCGCCGCCGCTCTCTTATTGCGCGGTAAAAACGACCCCGCCTTCCGCCCGCACTTGGCACCAGTGGTTAAGGTCACAGTTATTAATGCTAGTGAGTTAAAAATCCCCGCCACCAAGTTGGATGGCAAGATCTACCGCCGCCACACTCATTACCCCGGTGGTGAGAAGTTTGAGACTTTAAGCGAGTTACTAACCAAAAAGGGCGCTGATGCCGCTATCCGCCGCGCTGTCCGCGGGATGTTGCCCCCTAATCGCTTGCGCCCCATTATGATTAAACGCTTAGTGGTTAAAGCCTAAATTATTTTATGTCTACCCCTACCAAATATATTGAAGGAGTTGGTCGCCGCAAAGAGGCTGTGGCCCGCGTCCGTTTAACTCCCGCCAGCAAAACTACTCAGACCGTTAACGGTTTAAGCTTTAAAGATTATTTTAAAGTGGCTTCTTTAATCCAATTAGCTAGCCGCCCACTCGAGGTAGCCAATTCACCCGAGCACTTTACCGTCTCGGTGCACGCCAGGGGTGGTGGTATTGCCGCTCAAGCTGATGCCGCCGCTTTGGGCTTGGCTCGGGCACTCGCTAAAGCTGATACCTCTCTCCGCGCTATTTTAAAGAAAGAAAAGTTACTCGCCGTGGATGCCCGTCAAAAGGAGCGCCGCAAGTTCGGTTTAAAGAAGGCTCGCAAAGCGCCTCAGTGGTCGAAGCGCTAACGCTTTACCAACAACTTATTTACCATTTACTTTATGTCTAAACCTCATAAAGATGATCTGGAGTTTGAACCAACCGAGGAGGGTGGTGAGGAACTGTCTCAAACTGATAAACTTAAGTCCCTAAGGACAGAGCTCAAAGACTCTCAAGCTAAGGCCGCCGAGTATTTGGCCGGTTGGCAACGAGCTAAAGCCGATTATCTTAATTTACAAAAAACCGAGAGTGAGTTACGTGGTCAGGCCTTAAAGTTGGGGAGTGAGCGCGTCCTTTTAGACCTCTTAAATGTAGCCGATAGCTTTGACCTCGCGATGAATAACAGGCAGGCCTGGGAGGAGGCCCCGCCCAACTGGCGCCAGGGTGTGGAGTACATTTATAACCAGTTGCAAAATATTTTCCGTGATTATAATTTAGAAGTAATTAACCCGAGTGTGGGTGGAGAATTTAATCCCGAGCTCCATCATGCCCTCGGCACTGTCCCTCCAGAGCACGCAGGGCAAAGTGGCCAAGTAGCAATCGTCGCCCAAAAGGGTTATAAATTAGGAGAAAAGATTATTAGACCAGCCCAAGTAAAAACATATGAGTAAAATTTTAGGAATTGATTTAGGAACAACTAACTCGGCGATGGCCGTGGTAGAAGGCGGCGCGCCTAAAATTATTGAGAACAGTGAGGGTAATCGCACCACTCCCTCCATTGTGGCCGTGTCTAAAGCTGGCGAGCGTTTGGTAGGTTTACTCGCCAAGCGCCAAGCCATCACTAATCCTAAAAATACCATTTACGGTATTAAGCGTTTAATGGGTCACAAATTTACTGACCCTCATGTCCAAAAAGATAAAAGTTTGGTCGCTTATGCCATCGAGGCCTCCGAGGACGGCGGTGTGAAGGTTAAGTTAAACGATAAATACAGTCGGCCCGAGGAAGTCTCGGCCATGATCTTAGCTAAGCTTAAGCGTGATGCTGAGGCCAAATTGGGTGAGAAGATTGAGGAGGCGGTAATTACCGTACCGGCTTACTTTGACGACTCGCAACGCCAAGCCACCAAAAATGCGGGCGAGATTGCCGGCTTTAAAGTCCGTCGGATTATTAACGAGCCCACCGCCGCCGCCCTCGCTTATGGTTTAGATAAAAAGAAGGATGAGAAGGTGGTAGTTTATGACTTTGGTGGTGGGACCTTTGACGTCTCGGTGTTAGATATTACTGGCGGTGACTCCGATAAAAGTGTGGAGGTTAAATCTACCGACGGTGACTCGCATATGGGTGGCGAGGATATTGACCAAAAAATTATTGCTTGGATTGGTGAGGAGTTTAAAAAAGAGTCGGGGATTGATGTCACTCGCGATGAACTGGCCCTCCAGCGCTTAAAAGAGGCTGCCGAGAAGGCTAAGCACGAGCTCTCTACTGTGACCGAGAGTGAGATTAACATCCCCTTTATTACCTCTGACGCCTCCGGTCCGCGGCACCTCTTACTTAAGCTCTCGAGAGCTAAGTTAGAGGAGCTGGCCGGCGAGTATATTAATCGCTCGATTGAGATTACTAAAAAAGCGGTGGTGGCCTCTGGTTATCAACTAAGCGAGATCAATGAGGTTATCTTAGTCGGTGGTCAAACCCGCATGCCCGCCATCCAACAAGCCGTTAAAAACTTGTTTGGTAAAGAGCCTAATCTCTCCATTAACCCTGATGAGGTGGTGGCTTTGGGTGCCGCCGTGCAGGCTGGTATCTTCCAAGGAGATGTTAAGGATGTACTCCTTTTGGATGTCACCCCACTCTCCCTCGGGATTGAGACCATGGGCGGAGTAGCCACTAAATTGATTGATAAAAATACCACTATCCCAACCTCTAAATCACAAGTCTTTTCCACCGCCGCCGATAATCAAACCCAAGTAGAGATCCATATTGTGCAAGGTGAGCGCGAGATGGCCGCGGATAATAAAACTTTGGGCCGCTTTATCTTAGACGGCATCCCACCATCGCCACGCGGCATGCCTCAAGTGGAGGTGAGCTTTGACTTGGATGCCAACGGTATTCTCTCGGTTAAGGCTAAAGATAAGGCTAGTGGTAAAGAGCAATCAATTAGGATTGAGGCTCAATCTAGTTTATCTAAAGAGGATATTGAGCGGATGAAGGCTGAGGCCGAGACTCACGCCGCTGAAGATAAGGCTAAGCGCGAAGTGGTGGAGGCTAAAAACTTGGCCGAGCAACTTATTTATACCAGTGAGAAGGCCTTAACTGATGGAGCCGACAAAGTGCCAGCAGAAGTTAAGACCGAAATTGAAGCTAAAATTGCTGATCTTAAAAAAGTTAAGGAGGGGAGTGATTTGGCTGCGATTAAAACCGCCACCGAGGAACTATCTAAAAACTTATCTAAAATTGGTGAGGCAATGAATAAAGCTAATGAGGAACAAAAACCGCCCGAGAATCCAGAGGGTAATGTCCGCGACGCTGAAACTAATTAATGAAAGATTATTATCAAATCTTAGGTGTAGATAAAAAGGCCTCCAAGGATGAGGTAAAAAAAGCCTTCCGTAAACTGGCCCACCAATATCATCCCGATAAAAAGGGTGGTAATGAAGCTAAGTTTAAAGAGGTTAACGAGGCCTACCAAATTTTATCAGACGACCAAAAGCGGGCCCAGTATGACCAAGGTGGGATGGGCGGCTTTGGCCAGGGCGGACCAGGAATGGGAGGCTTTGATTTTAACGGCTTCGACTTTAGTAACTTTGCCGGTGGGCAAGAGATGCAATTTGATTTTGGCGACATTTTTAGCAACATCTTCTCGGGTGGGAGCGGACGCGCTAGGCGTGGCCGCGATATCTCAGTAGATATTGAGCTACCTTTTGCCGACAGTATTTTTGGCACCGAGCGAACCATGCTTATTAGTAAGGTGGGGACTTGTGATACTTGTAAGGGTAGCGGCGGTGAGCCAGGTACAACCACTACCACTTGCCCCGAGTGTAATGGTAAGGGCAAGATCCGCGAGACGAGACGCTCGTTTATTGGCACCTTTACCAGTATGAGTGAGTGCGCCAAGTGTCATGGCCGCGGCACGACCCCCGAGAAGGCTTGTAAAACTTGTGATGGCGCCGGCGTCTTAAAAAAGAGTGAGGAGGTAAAGGTAATGATCCCCGCCGGCATTGAGGCTGGCGAGATGATCCGTCTCGCTGGCCGTGGTGAGGCTATTAGTAACGGCCCCGCCGGCGACTTGTATGTGAAGATCCATGTGGAGAAAGATAAAGTCTTTACCCGTGAGGGCGAGAACTTAAAAATGGATTTAAATATCAAACTCTCTGACGCCCTCTTGAGTGGTAGTTATACTATTAAAACTTTAAATAGTGAGTTAACAGTTAAGATCCCGGCTGGCGTCTCGGCGGGCGAGATGTTGCGGGTTAAAGGTGAGGGCGTAGGGCCTAAAGGCGGCCGCCGCGGTGACTTATTGATTAAGGTCCTCATCCCGACACCAACCAAACTCTCCACCAAAGCCAAAAAAATTATTGAGGATTTAAAAGGGGAGGGGTTGTAGAAATTATTCCTCTCTCACGCTAATTAGTTTGCTGGGGGTGTGGTGGCCCGAGATTAGGCGCAAGTGCGAGCGGGGGAGCTTAAGGTGGGCGGCGAGGAGAATTAAAATAGCTTGATTGGCTAAACCGCGCTCGGCGGGGGCTTTAACACTAATGGCAAACCGGTTGGGCCCAGTTTGCTTTAAACTCTCTTTTTTAGCGCCGGCGGTAACCTTAACTTTGATATACATCCTTGCAGTATAGCCCTGCCTCGTGTTAGCGTAAAATCAGAACAGAGGGAGGGGATAAAATGCCGGAGACACAGACTTTTGTTTGGGCTTTTATTATGGCTGTAGTTCTTTTAACTGTAGCCTTAGTCCAAGAGAGGATTCGAAATCGAAACAGGTTTTATCGTTATTGGGCTCGACGATGGGGTATCTCTGACTATTATGTTAGAAAGGCGATTAATGATTTTGATCTGGTAATTACCAAGCGTCACCTTTCTTGGACTAAAAGAGATTTCTTCCGTTGGTATAACACTCGAGCGTCAAGATCGAGCGAGGAGGCTAGCAGTTTTTATGTTGATGAGATATTTGCCGATCAGGAAGAGATCTTTTGGTCAGAGGATTAGACCCTAACTACAAGTCCTTTTCTTTTTCCCTTAGTTGTGCTATTATATAAATGTGCTGGAGGGTTTGAGCTTTTCTAGAGACATCTCCTTCCGCTTAAGTCAACGATCGCTCCCCGCCAGCACACACCTCCTTTCGGGACCCGACACTTATTCAAAACAAGTTAGGGTCTTTTTTATTACGACAAATTTATTGATACAAAAAAACCGCCGGAGCATACCATGCTCCGGCGGGATTAAAAGATCTAGTGCAATTCCTGCATTTGGACGAGCCGCTTATAAAGCGGGCAGCCTACTAGCAACTCTTGGTGAGTACCAGTGCTTACAATTCGTCCACTATTCATCACAACAAAAAAATCCGCGTCACGGACTGTGCTTA
>CAZIEN010000002.1:0-11418 GCA_964538315.1 uncultured Candidatus Saccharibacteria bacterium | reverse complement strand
TAGGCGGTGAGCAATAAAGATTGCCGTCCGACCTTGCACCACCTCGTCAATTGATTGTTTGATGATCGCCTCGTTCTCTGTGTCGAGATTTGAAGTCGCTTCATCAAAAATCAAAATATCTGGATTTTTGATAAGAGCTCGGGCAATACTTACACGCTGACGCTCGCCACCCGAGAGTTTAATCCCATCTTCACCAATCAGGGTGTCAAACCCTTTGGTGAGCCGATGATAGAACTGGTCAATCCGAGCTTGTTTTGCCACCCGGTCTAACTGTTCCAAGGTAATCTTGCCGGCATTGCCGTTTAAACCTAGTTTGATATTTTCCCCTAAGGTATCATCAAACAAGGTCACTTGCTGTTGTACATACCCAATACGAGACCTCAATTGATAGAGATCTACCTCTCGTAGATTAACCCCATCAAACAAGATCTCTCCTGAACAAGGATCATCACCACGCCGGAGCAAGTTAACCAAGGTGGTTTTACCTGACCCCGATGGGCCCACCAAGGCAATCCTCTTGCCTTTCGGTAGGAACAAATTAATCTCCTTAAGAACGGTCTTTGGCGGTTCTCCTTCTATCTCTGAATCGTAACTAAAAGATAAATCCCTTAGCTCAATGCCAGTTTTTAGACCCGTAAAAGGAAGTGGGTTTTGGGCCAACTTAACCCGTGGCGGAATATCCAAAAGGGCAAAGTAATTCTTAATCGATCCCCAGTGGTTTAACAAGTTACGATGGAAGTAGGGCATAGCACCAATGTTGGCAATAGCATGTCCTGCCCACATCAACACCACCACCATGTGGCCGGGTCCGTAAGTACCCTTGCTAGTCTGCCACACAGCAATAAGCACCGCCGCGGGGCGCAACAACGAGCCCAAGATATTACGGACCAGGTTCCACAAGATGTAGTTGGTCCAAATTTTAACCTTAAAGACTGCAGTATTCTCCAGACGGTCAACAAACTCTTTCGTTATCCTTTTCTCCTGGGCTTCACCAATGATTAAGGGCATAGCCCCTACAATCTCCAAGTGCCGCCCTGAGTCCTTATCATCCATGTCCATTGATTCTTTAATCGATCCGATAAATCGGCGACCAATTAGTAAACTAATGGTGATATGTAAGGCCATACCCGAAGCCAAGACTAGACCCGTTAGCGGATCGAGAACAAACAAGGCCACACTGGTAATAATGATCTGCAGGATTAGAGGAGAGAGTTGATAAAGGATGATCTCTGTTGCCATCTTCATCGCCTTCTCACCCTTAGTAATTGTTGACTCAGCCACACCAGAGTTTTTATCTCGGTGCTGACCAATAGAGAGTTCAGCCAATTTGGCCAAAGTCCCTTGTTGAATATAATTCTCTAAGCGGTAGTCAACCTTACGCAACTCGTAGAAATCTTTGAGTTGTGAGAGGAGCTGCCGTACCAAGGAGGTAGCAGCGGCCAAACCAATTACCGCCAAGATGATTTTAAACTCAACTTGTTTGTAGACCAAATCAACGGCCCGACCAAAGAGATAGGGGATATACAGATCCAAAATCTCAAAAGCTAGAATAAAAAAGAAGATCGGCAAGACCTTCCGACGGAATGGCCCATAAGCCCTCAAAACCCGTTTAAACATTTTTCCACCCTTTCCTATTTTTAGATTTGATTGTGTAAATTGTCGAAGAACTGCTAAAGGCAAAACTGTAGCACAATAATTATAAAAAGGCAAGTAGTAAACTTATTTTACTTCTCAAATGGCCGTAAATCCGTTAGAATAGGCCTATGCATAAAAAGGTTCTCCTCTCGGGTGTTAAGCCCACTGGACTCGTCCATATTGGCAACTACTTTGGCGCCATGCGGCAATTTTTAAGTCTGCAAGATGATTACCAGGCTTACATTATGATCGCCGATTTACACTCACTTACCACCGTCCAAGATGCCAAAAAGTTAAAGGAAGATACTTTAAACTTAGCGCTTGATTACCTAGCTATTGGTTTAGACCCCGAGAAAATAGTTTTATTTAAACAATCTGATGTACCCGAGCATGCCGAGCTGGCTTGGATCTTTGACTGCATTACCACCATGCCTTACCTCATGCGGGCTCACGCTTACAAGGATGCTGAGGCCAAGCGTAAGGAGATTGATGCTGGGACTTTTACTTACCCCATGCTCATGGCGGCTGATATCTTGCTCTACTCGCCCGATATTGTGCCAGTGGGTAAGGATCAAAAACAACATGTGGAGTATGCCAGGGATACCGCCGAGAAGTTTAATCGGATTTTTGGTGAGACCTTTAAAATCCCTGAGCCCTTAATTTTAAGCGAGGTAGAGACCGTGCCCGGCATCGATGGTCAAAAAATGAGCAAGAGTTATGGCAACACCATCCCACTCTTTGCCGAGGATGAGGAGATCAAAAAACTGTGCATGAGTATTGTTACCGACTCGTCTGGCGAGCGGCCCGAGAATGTGTACCAAATCCACAAATTATTTAAATCTGAAAAAGAGTTAGAAGTATTGTATGAGGAGAAGAAGGGTAAGTATAAAGACCTTAAAGACGCGTTAATTGAGGATGTAATCGCTTTTATTACGCCCTTAAGAGAGAAGCGTAATAAGTTGGCCAAAGATCCCCAAAAAGTAATCGACCTGTTGAGAACTGGCGCTGAAAAAGCCAAAGCTGTAGCTAGTGCCAAAATGACAGAAGTTAAAGAGCAAGTAGGTATTAATTTATAAAATTATATGGACCGGACTTATATTAAAGATTTAGCGGGTAAAACGGGCGAGCAGGTACTTATTAAGTGCTGGGTAGATGTGCGTCGTGACCAGGGTAAAATGGTCTTTTTTGACCTGCGCGATATGAGCGGCAAGGTGCAGGGTGTAGTTTTACCCAACCACACTGAGGCTCTGGAGGTGGCTAAGGAGGTCCGCCCCGAGTGGGTACTAGCCGTAACGGGCCAAGTTAATGAGCGCCCGGCTAAAAATGTTAAGGAGGGTGTGTTAAACGGTAATATTGAGTTAGAGATCACGGGTATTGAAGTGTTAAACAAATCCGAGACGCCACCCTTTGAGCTGGCCGACACCAGCGGTATTAACGAGGAGGTGCGCTTAAAATATCGCTACTTAGATTTACGCTCCGAGCGGATGCAAAATAATTTACGCACTCGTCACGCTATTATTAAACAGGTGCGAGACTTTTTACATGATGAGGGTTTTATTGAGGTAGAGACACCAGTTTTAACCAAATCCACTCCCGAGGGGGCGCGAGATTATGTAGTGCCCTCACGTGTTTACCCCGGCAAGTTTTACGCCTTACCGCAATCACCGCAACAATATAAACAACTCTTAATGGTGAGTGGGGTAGAGAAGTACTTCCAAATTGCGCGCTGCTTCCGCGATGAGGACACGCGGGGTGATCGCCAGCCTGAGTTTACCCAAATGGATTTGGAGGCCTCGTTTGTAGAGCGAGAAGATATTATGGCTTTAAATGAGAAGTTGTTAATTGAGATTGTAGAGAAATTATTCCCCGAGAAGAAGATTCAACAAAAACCCTTCCCCCGCATTAGTTATAAAGAGGCAATGGAGAAGTATGGTACCGATAGGCCCGATATGAGAGAGGATAAAAATGACCCTAACTTACTCGCTTTTTGTTGGGTGGTTGATTTCCCATTTTTTGAGAAAACAGACGAGGGCGGCTGGACCTTTACTCATAACCCCTTCTCGCGCGCTATACCCGAGCATGAGGCGTGGCTGGAGAATAAAGAGAATATTGGTGACATCCTCACCACTCAATACGATGTAGTCTTAAACGGCTTTGAGATTGGTGGTGGCAGTATCCGCAATCACAAGCCAGAACTTTTATCTAAAGTGTTTGAAGTGATGGGCTTCAGCCCCGAGCGGATTAAAGACAACTTTGGTCACATGCTAGAGGCTCTCGCCTTTGGCGCGCCACCCCACGGCGGTATTGCTTGGGGTTTAGATCGCTTGGTTGCCTTACTCTTAAACCAAGTCAACATCCGCGAGGTTATCGCCTTTGCTAAAACTGGTGAGGGCCGCGACTTAATGATGGACTCTCCAGCCGAGATTGAGGCCAAACAACTTAAAGAGTTAAAAATAAAATTAGACAAATAAATGAAGATACTTTTTGTTTGTCGTGGCAATGTAGGTCGCAGTCAGATAGCAGAAGAGATTTTTAAGCAATTAGTAGGAGGAAACTATACAGTTTCTTCTGCAGGTACAAGTGTTTATGATAAAGAGGGAAACAGTCAGGATGGTAAAAAACTGGGAGATTTAGCGGCCGCTAACGAGGTGATTAACTCGCTTAAAGAAATTGGGGTGGAAGTGCGGGATAATGTCCGCACCCAAATTACCCCCGAGATGGTAGCAGAGGCAGATAAAATAATTGTGATGGCAGAGCCAGAGACAATCCCTGACTTCTTAAAAAATTCTAACAAAGTAAATTATTGGGAAGTTGAGGATCCTAAAGGTATGGACCAAGAAAACACTAATAAAATTCGTGATCAGATTACCGTTTTAATAAAAGGATTGATTACTAGAATTTAGACAAATAAAAAACCTAGCCGGGAAAATCGACTAGGTTACCTAAAATGGGAAAATAGTGCGCATCGCGCAACTCCTTTCATTTTTTTGCAGTTAATTACCGGCGCTTTTCGGTTTTAAAGAGAGGGTTAAACTTTTTCTTACCCTCCCGAGCGTCGATCTCCTCCATCTTGTTGCCAAGATCGTGAATCTCGTACAACTTCTCTTCCCCCTCTTTCTGGGCCAACACTTTGTCGACCTTTTCTGCTGGGACAAGACCCGACTTCTTGAGCGCATCTGCTAACTGCATATCAAGGTCCTCCGTTTTGGTACTTCACTATGAAATACCATTTCTAATAATGTAGCATATTTTGTATTAAAAGTCAATGTGTAGTAAAATATAGCTTATATATGGATCAGGATTTTAAAGTTAAGGCGGGGGAGTTTGAGGGCCCGATGGAGGTCCTCTTGGGGTTAATTGAAAAAAGAAAACTCCACATCTCCACCGTCTCTTTGGCCACCGTCACTGATGATTACCTCGCTTATTTAGGCGCTCATCCCGAGCTCCCGCCAGGTGAGCTCGCCAATTTTATTTTAATCGCCGCCACTTTAATGCTGATTAAATCGTTGGCCCTTTTACCAACTTTAGAAGTTACTCAAGAGGAGAGCGCTAGTATTGAGGACTTAGAGCGCCGTTTAAAATTATACGCCGAGGCTAAAGAGTTGGCCGAGGAGGTTAAAAAGGGGTGGGGGAGGGCCCCAAGCTTTTTCCCCGCCAAGGATCGGCCCTTTACCCCAGTATTTGCTCCGGCCACCGATGCCAATGTTAACACTTTGGCTCAAGCTTTAGGCGAGCTCTTAAAGTCATTACCAAAGGTGGAGAAGTTGCCTGAAGCAATTGTTAAAAAAATTATTAGTTTAGAGGAGGTAATTGGTAATTTAACCGAGCGAGTCCAAAAGTCGCTCTCGCTTAAATGGAGTCAGATTAAAACCGAGAGCAAAGGGGAGAAGGTAACGATGATCGTCCACTTCCTCGGACTTTTAGAATTAGTTAAGCAAGGCATTTTAGCCGTGCAACAAAGCGAGCACTTTGCCGATATTGATTTTGAACATAAAAAAACCGATCCCACTGCTCCCGCAGTTGAACCGGTCTAAAACGCTATCGAGCTTGAATCAAGAAAAATTGTACTACCTCCTTCGCAACTTTTTCTCGCTTGGCCGCTTGTGCTACCTCTTGCCCAGGCATTAGGTAGTCAAAAGTTTGGGTAAAGTCTAAGTGGCCAAAGTCTCGGTAAGTTACCAACTCTTTGGGCTCTGGACAAAATGGCCACAAGGCATCGAGTGGGCCATTAATAGCCGGCTCATCCTGGCCGGCTCTGACACACATCACCGGCGCGGCAACATGAGTAAGATCCTCAGGCGTAAACAAGCCAGTCACTGGCGCCACCAACAAAGTGGCCTTAACCATTGGCTCCGGCAGAGAGTAGTCGGCGCCCGATAACTGCAGCGCAGTGAGACCACCCAAAGAGTAGCCAACGGTCCCAACCCAACTAGCGTCTACCAAGTCGGCACCTGGCAAGTCCCCGGGCGGATTTTTACAAGCGTCAATAATCACCTCAGCTGCTTGCAGTCGGTAATCAAAAAATCGCTTACAAATATCCAACTCATCTTGATCGGTCATTGAGCCGTCTAAACAACTCTTAACCACGTCAAGCATCCGTCGTGGATTAGCCGGCGGTACTTGGTAACCAGCCACTAGCAAGTTATCGTGCAAGAGCATCAACCTGTCACTCAAGACCAGCCAATTTAACTGCACATTACTTGATCCACCTTGCGGCAAAAAGTCTATGCCGTCTTGTGGATCATAACTCACCACATAAAAGCCGGCCAAGGCCAGCGCCTCACCCAAGTAATCCAAGCCCGCAGAGTTATCCGAGTAACCTGGATTAATAACTATCAAAGGGCAGTGACGGATAGGCTTATTCTCCTCAAAATCTGGGTAAAAGATTACCGCCTTGATGGAAATGTTTTCCTTCTCGGCAAACTGATACTCCACCCTGCACACCCCCACTTTGGCCGGTGGTGGCCAAGAGTCAGTGGACGGACAGCCCACCAACAAAAGAAAAGTGAGACAAACAACTATCGGCGCAAAACATTTTCTCATCCTTCCCCCTCTCTCGTTGTTACGAGTTGACCCGCTCCACCAGGTTACCTTCTCTAGCCTTATGTTAGCGCTTGTCCACAAGAGAGCAAGATTGACAAGAAGTTGTAAAAAACGGCCAATTCGTTTATAATTTTGGCCGTATGACGCCCACCGCTCAACTTGAGGCCCTCCTCTTCCAACAAGCCGAGCCGGTTACTTTTAATCGCTTGGCTAAACTTTTAAATTGGTCGCGCGAGGCCGTAATTAAAGCCGTAGAGGAGTTACAATCAGCACTTACGGACCGGGGTTTAGCTTTAATTGTGAGCGGTGAGGAGGTAACTTTAAGCACTAGCCCGGCGGCGGGAGAGTTTTTAAGTGAGATTGCTAAGGCCGAGTTAGCCGGCCCAATTGGTAAAGCGGGTTTAGAGACCTTAGCCATTATTTTGTACCACGCGCCACTTAGTCGACCCGAGGTAGATTATATCCGCGGGGTTAACTCTAGTTTTATTATTCGTCACTTATTGGTCCGCGGTTTAATTAAGCGCTCACCCAAGCCGGGGGACGCTCGGACTTTTATTTATGAGCCCACCGTCGAGGCCCTAGCTCAACTAGGGGTTGGTAAGCGCGAGGACTTACCGCGCTATAATGAGATTACCAAACTTACTACCGAGTCACTCCAAACTTTAAATGAGCAAACTAGCCTTAATTAATAAAGTCGCCCTGGCGGGCGTAATGTTCTTCACCGTTATTTTAGCTGGTGGTCATTTAAGTAATGCCTGGCAAAGTGACGCTGATGATAATTTAACCTACTACGCTGATCCCTTTAATAAATTAAATTTAACCGCTAAAGCGGCGGTGTTATATGATCCCGAGAAAAATGAGATCATCTACGCTAAAAACGCTTATGCCCCCATGCCC
This sequence comes from uncultured Candidatus Saccharibacteria bacterium, assembly GCA_964538315.1. GTDB lineage: Bacteria > Patescibacteriota > Minisyncoccia > Phycocordibacterales > XYD1-FULL-46-19 > JAGORB01. Next base: position 3,843 of record CAZIEN010000002.1, on the reverse strand, counting down.
TTGGCCTCCATTACTAAAGTGATGACGGCTCTCGTGGCCAGTAACTTAGCCGGAGATAACGCCGGTGTTACGGTCTCGGCCGAGGATTTAAAAACGGAGGGTGATAGTGGCCTCTCGCGCGATGAGGCTTGGTCCCTTAAAAATTTAATCGACTTTACTCTCATCTCCTCATCTAACGATGGTGCCACCTCGCTCGCGGCCGCCGCTGGCGCTACTAATTTTATTGAAGAGATGAACAAGGAGGCCACCGATATCGGTTTAACCCAAACCAAGTTTAATAATCCCACTGGTTTAGACTTAAGCCCGGGGGTGGCCGGCTCCACCGGCTCGGCCTTAGATGTGGCTCGCCTTATTGCCTACATTTTAAAAACTAAACCTGAGCTCCTCGCCGCGACTAGTGAGAAGCAGGCCGTTATTACCTCCGAGAGCGACTTGCGCCACTTTGCTGTTAATACTAATGAGTTAGCCGGGCGCTTGCCGGGTCTCTTTGCCTCTAAAACGGGGTTTACCGACACGGCTGGCGGCAACTTGGCCGTGGCAGTAGATGTTGGTTTAAATCAACCAGTTATTGCGGTGGTGTTGGGCTCCACCGAGGAGGGCCGCTTTGCCGATGTGGAGGCGCTTATCAACACGGCGCGCGGTGACAATTATTTAATCAAGCGTTAATATTTTTTTAAAATTAATTAGTTATGATCATTTCAATCCTTAAAGTTTTTGCCCCCACGATCTTAGCCTTCTTTTTAGGGATTGTTATCACCCCCTTCCTCACCAACTATTTATATAAAAACGAGATGTGGAAAAAGCGCGCCGGTAAAACCGCGTTAGGTGGGGGAGACACGCCCATCTTTAATCAACTCCACGCGCACAAGGAGGTGGGCACGCCCCGCATGGGGGGAGTAATTATTTGGCTCTCCACTTTAATTGTGACTTTAGTCTTTGCCGTTGGGCCAATCTTCTTCCCTGGGGACTTGGCGACTAAATTTAACTTCCTCTCTCGCGGGCAAACTTGGTTACCACTCTTTACGCTTATTATCGGCTCGTTAGTTGGTTTAATTGATGACTACTTACAAGTGGCACGCTCGCACGAGGGCTTAAAGGGTGGCTTACATTTTAAATACCGCGCGATAGTGGTAATTTTACTCGGCTTAGTGGGTGGTAGTTGGTTTTATTATAAACTCGGTGTGAGTGCCATTGCCATCCCGTTTGATGGGCAATTATTTTTGGGCCCGTTAATTATCCCACTCTTTACTATTGTTATGCTCGGCCTCTTCTCTAGCGGCGTGGTGGATGGCTTAGACGGTCTCTCGGGTGGCATTATGGCCACCATCTTTACCGCTTATGCCGGCATTGCCTTCTTCCAAAATCAGGTCGACTTAGCCGCTTTGTGCGGGACCATTGCCGGCGCCACACTGGCCTTCCTTTGGTTTAATGTCCCACCGGCGCGCTTGTATATGTCGGAGACGGGGATCCTGGGTCTTACAGTATGTTTATCGGTGGTCGCCTTCCTCACCGAGTCGGTGTTGGTACTACCGATTATTGCCTTCCCCCTCGTGGCCACCTCCGCCTCTGTGGCGATCCAAATGACTTCTAAAAAGTTGCGGGGTAAAAAAGTCTTTTTAGTCGCGCCGGTGCATCATCACTTTGAGGCTATCGGTTGGCCGGCATACAAGGTAGTAATGCGTTATTGGATCATTAGTGTTATTTGCGCCATTATCGGCATGATTATTATTTTAGCTGGCACCGCCAATTTATAAATGAAGGCTCATCGCCCCGATCGGTTCTTTTTTATCTTAACTTTTATTTTGGCGCTGGCCGGGTTTATTATTTTTAGTTCCGCCGCCTTAGGATTACTGGGTCGCGATGGCGCTAGTTTTACTGTGGTGGCCGGCAAACAACTTTTTATTATGCTCGTGGGCTTGTCGTTGTTTATTATCATCTCCGGCGTTCCTTACGAGCGTTGGTACCGCTTAGCACCTTATTTATTTATCTTCGCTTTCATCTTAACGGCGCTAGTGTTTGTGCCAGGATTATCTTTAACCTCCGGTGGTGCTAGGCGCTGGTTATTGATCCCACTCGGCGGGGCCTCCTTCTCCTTCCAGCCGGCGGAGTTTTTAAAGTTAGCAAGCGTCCTCGCGTGGGCTTGGTGGCTAGCCAAGTATCGCAACTACATAACCACTTGGCGGCTCGGCTTTATCCCGTTGGTGGCGCTCCTGGGCGTAACCGGCGGCATCTTACTGGCTCAACCCAACACCAGCACCTTTGGCATTATTTTAGTTGCCACCAGCACGATGTTTTTAATCGCTGGTGGCAAGTGGAAGCATTTTTTGGTCCTAGGCTTAGCCGGGGTGTTAGCTCTTAGTTTAGTCGTCTTCACCCGGCCGTATGTGATGGCCCGCGTCACCACTTATCTCCACCCCGAGAATGATCGCCAAGGTGACAGTTATCAAATTACCCAATCCTTAATTGCCATTGGCTCGGGCGGCGTGTTTGGCCGCGGCTTTGGCCAGAGTGTGCAAAAATTTAATTACTTACCCGAGCCGATTGGTGACTCGGTCTTTGCGGTGGCGGCCGAGGAGTTTGGCCTCGTGGGGACCTCCGCCTTCCTCCTTATTTTACTTGTCTTTTCACTCTGGGGATTAAAAATTGCTATGCGCGTGAGCGAGCCGTTTGGTAGACTGGCCGCCTTGGGAATTGTTATACTAATTACCGTGCAGTCGCTAATTAACATTGGCGCGATGATCGGCCTCTTACCTTTAACCGGAGTACCACTCGTATTTGTGAGCCAAGGTGGGAGTGCTTTATTACTAGCCTTAATTGAGGCGGGGATTGTGCTTAATATCTCGCGCTATAAAAGCGCCGCTTAACTTGTTATGAAAATTCTTTTTACTGGCGGTGGCACAGGTGGACACTTTTATCCCATCATTGCTGTAGCCCAAGAGATTAAACGCTTAGTTGAGGCCGAGAAATTGGTCCCACCTAAACTTTATTATGTGGCGCCAGATCCTTACAACCGCCGGCTCCTGTTTGAGGAGGGGATTGAGTTTATCTCGGTGCCGGCTGGTAAGTGGCGACGCTACTTCTCGCTCCTTAACTTTACCGATAGTGTTAAAACTTTGGTGGGGAGTTTAAAAGCGTTGTTTAAATTATTTATTATTTACCCAGATGTCGTCTTCTCTAAGGGTGGGTATGGCGCCTTCCCCACGCTGCTGGCGGCGCGTATCTTACGCATCCCGGTGGTTATGCATGAGTCTGACTCGCGCCCTGGGCGCGTTAATGCTTGGTCGGGCCGCTTTGCCGAGGCTATTGCCTGCTCGTACCAAGAGGCGGCCCACTTCTTCCCTGAGCCACGGACGGCGGTTACGGGTAACCCCATCAGGCGCGAGCTTTTAACCCCCGTCACCTCGGGGGCATATGAGTTTTTAAAATTAGAGCCCTCGGTACCAACCATTTTAATTATTGGCGGCTCACAAGGCTCGGTTAAATTAAATGATACCGCCTTAGACATTTTGCCCGAGTTGGTTAAGCGCTACCAAGTAATCCACCAGGTGGGTAAAAATAATCACGCCGATGCCTTAGGCCGTAGTCAGTACTTACTTAAAGATCTGCCCGAGGCTAGTCGTTATCACTTATTTGATTATTTAAATGAGAGCGCCATGCGGATGGTGGCCGGCGTCACCGACCTGGTTATCTCGCGAGCCGGCTCGGCCGTGTTTGAGTTTGCCAACTGGGAATTACCGGCCATCCTTATACCGATCCCCGAGGCCATTAGCCACGACCAACACAGCAACGCCTTTACCTACACCCGGGCCGGCGCCGCCGAGGTGATAGAGGAGATTAATTTAA
>CAZIEN010000001.1:24657-28142 GCA_964538315.1 uncultured Candidatus Saccharibacteria bacterium | reverse complement strand
CATCTTAAATGTATATGGTGATGTTAAGGTCAGGCTAAGCCCTACTGGTGGCGCCGTTAGTACTTTTGGTGTTTGTCATGATGGTACTGATATTAATGCCACCGGTAATACAACCTTGAGGAAGTTGGTGGCTTGTTCAGCGGCACCGAGCGACGTGGCCGAGATGTACCCAACTAAGAGTGAGGTAGAGCCTGGCGATATTGTGGCCGCAAGTAGTGATGAGTTGGAGTATATGGCTGAAGGCGGCGATCCTTACAATGGTACTGTTACTGATTTAGGTACGACTACTATTTCAATCTTAAAACGCGCTACTAAGGGAGAGAGTGGAGTGCTTGGAGTTATTTCTACTGGACCATTCCAAACCTTTGGTCGCGATATCCAAAAAGTGGAGGGAGCTAATGCTAAACCACTGGCTTTGGTTGGTCGTGTGCCGGTTAAAGTTACCTTAGAGGGAGGGGATATTAAACCAGGGGACCGTATTACTCTATCTTCTACTCCTGGTGTGGGTATGAAGGCCAGTACCTCTGGTATGTCTATTGGTGTGGCAATCTCCTCTTTTAACACCAGCTCGCCTAGGGATTCTAACGGTATAGGTATGGTTAATGTGTTTGTAAACTTGAGTTATGCCAAGTTGGATGGCGCGGTTACCAATGGTAGTTTGGCCGATGGCTTGTGGACCCTTGATGAGAGTACTGGTCGAGTTAAAGCCTTTAGCTCACTTGACCTTAATAATATGGATATTAATAATGTCCGCTCCATCCAAAGTGGCTCGGGCGATTGGAGCATCTCCGCCGACGGTGTTTTGATTGTTAAGGAGGTCAGGACCCAAAAGTTGTGCTTAGGCCAAATTTGTATTACCGAGACTGATCTTAAGAGCTTGCTTGATCATGCCGGTTTGGGCGCGGTAATCACTGCTCCAAGTGGTGATACTGGCAGTACTACAGCCTCTAGCACTCCACCTAGTGGCGGTAATGGTGGCGACACCCCACCTCCAACCGAGACTCCGCCGACTGATCCAGCGCCCACTGACCCGACCCCCACGGAGCCACCACCAAGCGATACTCCGCCAGCTACTGGTGGCGACACCCCGGCTCCCGCTTCAGACCCGGCTCCTTCTCCAACTCCCGATCCGGCCCCAGCTCCGGCTCCTGACCCAGCACCTGCGCCTGCCGTTGATCCGCCACCCTCCACTCCTTAATTAATTTATGAAGTTGAGCAAAAATTTTAAAATTCCCCTGTTAATTATTTTGGCCGGAGTTATTTTGCTGGGAGCTTATATTTGGTGGCCAAGTGAGATGGTAGTAGATAATAAAAGTGACTTAAGTAGTTCAGTTGTGAGAGAGCAGCCAGAGCAAGTGGAGATTATCCCCACTGCCGACCCAAAGTGGAATTTGTACCGCAATTTTAAATACGGCTTCCAAATCCAGTACCCGGCGGAGTGGAAGTTTATTAAGATTTATAAAAATAGAGAAGAAACTGATTTTACCTTCAGTGATATTGGAGAAGATTCAAGGATTAACCTTTTTATAATTAAAAATACTAATCTAAACCCTATCCTAGAAGACTTAAGGAGTCAGAAAAGATATGTAAAAGACATAAAAGTTTTGATTGGTTCTAGGGAGATGATAAAAATATTTAGCCGCAATCCGTATCTAGACTACGATTCTTACGGATATTTATTTGAGTATAGCGGCAGTGTTTATAAACTTTCTGGTGGGGGACCATCTCTTTATTCTTGGTATATAGATAGAATGGTAGAAACATTTGAAATATTTTAAAAAATATTTTATAGTTTATTTGGATTTTTGTTCTTAAACAAAGTGGAGGTGCATTGTATGTTTAGTGCAATACTAGTGTTTTGTTGTGTTTCCGCTAGTTCAATTGCCACTCAGTTTGATTGGCCGGTTTACCCAAAAGATAATTATCGTTGTGATCAGGATCAGTTTGAGTATAATCCTGATCATAGCGGATACCACTTAGGGGAGGATTGGAATGGAAAGGGTGGAATGAGTACAGACAAAGGCAATCCGGTTTATTGTGTCGCTAATGGTCGAGTGGTGAAGGTGGATAATACCGAGTTAAAAAATGATTGGGGTAAGGTGATTGTGGTTGCCCATACTTTACCCAGTTTGGAGATCGTTTACTCGGTTTACACTCATCTCCAAAAGATATTAGTATCTAAGGGTCAAGATGTTTTGCTAGGCAAACAGATTGGGACTATCGGCGACGCCAATGGTTACTATCTAAATGCTGCTCATTTGCATTTTGCTATTATGAAGCGCGGTCCTTTCCCACCTAAAGCCAAGGGCTATGTAAAAGAGCTGTATCTAGATACGGCTGATGATTACTACATCCCGTCGTTGTTTATTAGTAATCGTCAAAACCCTACGGTTATTAGCCTTAACTCCGGTAGCTGGAAGAATTTTACGGTTGTAGATCAAACGCCAATTTCTACCGCGTATGTGGAGGTTAAAAATCGAGTGACCGGCTCTAATCAATATCACTCCTTTACAGAGGCTTTGACCGGTGGGACCCTAAAACCGGTAATAAAATCTTCTGGGCCAGCAGGCGTATTGCAGGTCGGCCCTAGTCAGTTGCCGGACTTTATCTTCATGCCCAACGGCACAAAATATGCTCTCAAGTCGGTGCCAGCTAGCTCACTTTACCAGGTTAGTTTAATCCTTTTTCCGATTAAGGTGGATGAGGAGACAATGGCCTTGCGAGCCAAGAGTGATATGTTGTGCTCGGCATATGCTTACGGACCAGAGTTTATAAGCGCCTTCATGAATACTTTTAGATTCGAAACTCTAACTTGGCCAGATGGTTCACTCTTGGCTTGGTGGGTGGGGATGGGTTTTGAGACTACTCCGGGCATAGATTCTTCCTTCTATTATTACTTGTCCGTAAACCAGGCGCCTCTGATTGGTCGGTGGCCATATTACGACATTGATTTAGAGCACCAGTTTACTCTTCCCCGTAATAGCCCAAATAAGGTTGACTAGGAGGAAATAGGTTCAAAAAAATAAGCCGTGGTGCTCGATGAGCGCCACGGCTTTTACTTATCCTTCAAAAACTACTCCATTGTTTGTTCCCAAGGTACCCAACCAAAGATCTGGTTCCCGGCTGCATCCAGCATTTTTACAAAACGACGATAGGGGTTTTGGGGGTCAAACTCCTCCATAATAGTGACCTTTTTACCCCAATCAGCGTAGCTGGTTTTGAAGTTCATTTTGTAGGCTTTAAAACCAGGCTCTGCCAACTTGTTTGCAGCCTTGAATGTTTTTGGCAGGGCTACACCGACCGTCGGTTTGTATAAATCTGCCACAGTAAGTAGATCCAGCATGACCACTTGATCTAAATGCTGGTACCCAGGCTGGTAAAAGTGGGCCACCACATTGTCCTTTAACCCGCGGAGCTGATACTGCGCCTCGGCACTAAACCCGACGGGTCGGCTGTTGGAGAAGGTGATCACCTTAGGCTGCTCG
>CAZIEN010000001.1:13428-24647 GCA_964538315.1 uncultured Candidatus Saccharibacteria bacterium | reverse complement strand
TCAACCGCATCGGGGAAGGTGTAATTAACTCCACCCCAACTGATCCAAGCGTAGTCGAATGGGCAACTTGAGTTGAGTTGGAATGCCGGCCAAGTATTTTTTGGCAAGCTAATGTCAAACACCTCTTGCCGCAGGTCGATGAAGGCCGAGGGCGGCTTGCGACCACTTAAGGCCTCAAGTGTTACTTTCTTTATAAAACACTTGTTACCCTTTTGCCACGGCGTGGTGCTGATCTCAAGGTACAGTGAGTTACCGGCAACTGTGCCAATATCATCACCGAGCCAAACCTCTTGATCCACCAAAACAGTGGGGGAGACTTGGCCATACATCGAGTACGCCACAGTGCTGTTTACAAGCTCGTGCTCAATCACAACAACTGTGCCCAAGTTTGGGTCGTCACTTGCAGTGATGGAGTAAACTGTGCCGTTAGCACAACTCTTTACCACCTCGCCGCCGGCGCTAGTGAGGTCAATATGACTCCAATTCTCGCCCAAGCGATACCCTGATTTTTTTACAAACCCGAGCCACGGGCCCGGTTTGCTACTGCAAGTTACGGTGGAGAGAGGGTAGTCAAAAACATCGGCCACCTCCGCCCACGATCCCGTGGCCACCAATAGGGTGGTCACAATCAAAGCAAAAATCTTCCTCATTTACAAACCTCCTCTTTGTTGGACTCGTGTCCTTTAGTTGTTAACTGGGGATAACTGCCCCAGACTTTTCCTCTAAGAGTTAACCATATTAAGGGTAAAAAGTCAATTATATAAAAGACTATCTGTCCTTTATAAAAGATTATTAGGACTTTTAATAGTTGGTTGAAAAAGGTATAAAAGTCTTATATGGCAAAGTAATTAGTTTATATAAGACAGACTCTGTCTATAAGACAATCCTTATTTTAAGCCATTTTTTAAAGTATTGCCTTTTTATAAAGGTGTGGTAGTAATTAGATCGATATTTTGATCTTTATTTTCCCTTAGGGAAATTGCCTTGGACCTTTTTGTGCCCGCTTAAAATGTTTTTGTTTTTAGGGCTTTATTTATTAACTAGCCAATTTAAGTGGTCACAAATATGAGCAACAAAAACCTCAATCTAGCGAAAAAGTTGGGAACCCTCCTAGTGGTAGGGCTCATTTTAGTGTCCCATTCCCCGGTGACGGCTTTGGCAGCCGATGATATTACTCTCCCGGAGAATCCAACCCCAACGGTTGAAAGTGCAGTAATTAATAACGATCAAACACCCGTTGTTGCCCCCACCACTGAGGTGGAGGTGATTGAGGTAACTACCGAGCCTAGTGCTAATACTGACACTCCTGTTGTAGAGCCAGCTCCAGTGGAGGTAACCACAGAAGTAACAACTGATGTGGTAGCTGATCCTGTAGTTGAGACTCCAGTTGTAGAGAGTCCAGCTCCTGAGGCCAAGATGGTTGAGGTGATGTTGCCAATGGCTAATATTACGGTTGATAACTCCTTTGCGATCTCAGAGGAGATTGGCGGCAACTCTTTGCCAGCATCAACCAACAGCAATCCCTTAGTGGTCTCGCCAGAGATTGGCGGCCAAACGGGGACTAATAGCAATGATAATGGTCAGGGCACCTTTACCACTTTACCAACGGGTGGCTGCACCTCTAATTGTGGCGGTGGCGGCAGCACTAACGGTGGTCAAGGCACTTTTACCACTTTACCTACCAACACTAGTACTAATACCACTAGCGGTGAGGGTCACTTTACTACCTCTACAAGTGGCGGTGGTTGTAACTCTGGTTGCGGCGGTGGCTCTACTCAAACAACTAGTGATCAAGGCACCTTCACTACTTTATCTAACGGCAGCACGGCTCCTACTAGTGCGGAGGGTAGCTTTACCACTCAAGCTAATGGTGGCGGCGGCGGGGGTGGCGGAGGTTGCTCGTCTGATTGTGGCGGCGGCTCCTCTGGCGGCGGCTATAGTTTAGGCGGTGGTTCCAGCTCGTCTGGCCCAGCCTTGCCTTTACCTTGTGAGTTATATTTAAAAAAGTTTATTCGTCTAGGTTATGCCAACGATCCGTTTGAGGTGACCAAGTTAGAGGTCTTCTTAAATAGCTTTGAGGGCTTTAACCTGCCGGTTAATGGTATTTATGAGCAGCGCGACTTTGACGCTGTCTCCATCTTCCAAAAGCGCTACTTTGGCGCGGTGTTAACACCGTGGGGGATCACCGACTCCACCGGTTATGTTTATATTACAACTACTTTAACAATCAATCAGATTTATTGTCAGCACACTGTGGGCAATGATTTAGACTTATCACATATTTATCCGGTGTATGGCGGTGTTGGTAATAATGGTGCGCCAGCCGTAACTGGCCTTGAGGCCACGACTACGCCTACCACTACTCCAAGTATTAAGGACTTACCAAACTTACTCCAAGCCGCCGCGGTGGGCGCCCTTAACTTTATTAAGGATTGGTGGTGCTTAATTATTATTATCTTACTCATTTTGATTATCGCTTACTTATTAGACGAGCGCGAGCGCTTGGCGCGCAAGCTTAAAGAGAGTAAAGCGGCCCTTAATGATGTGGCTCATGGCGCCACGCCAATTGCCATGCTCTTACCTAAAGAGGGTGAGGAGGAGTGGATCGCTTTAGATAAAACGGAGCCCGATGTGGACCCCGGTCAGGAACCGTTGACAAAACTCTAAAAAACTGCTAGGAATGGCCCCAGAACGTTATGTAATGTTCTGGGGCCATTCCGGCTTTAGAGCTAGAGGTCCTCGACAATTCAAGGAAAAATGTAAGTAAACTTCGGCCCTAGGCCGAGAAAGGTAGGTGAGAGATGATGTTTAAACGTTGGTTGGTTTTTGCGCTAGTCATAGCGCTAGCTGTACAGTCGGGGACGCCCATTCGGGCTGCCTCAACTGAAGTGGAACGGACTGTCCAATGGGTGGATAAAAGCCCAATCTGGTTCTCCATTGGCCACAACTGGCTTCAACAGCCTTTGTGGGAAGATGGCGATCAGTTCGAGCAATTTACCTGGAGCGGGCCCACAAATCCTGATTCAACAGGATGGCTCGATCCCACGGCGGAAGGAGTGAATGGAGAGCTCAAGCATGGGCGGCCTATTTACTACAAAGTGGTTTACGACACTATCGTTGGCGGCAATCATCCGCGGTTTGGGGATAAGGTCATCTTTGAGTGTAAGGTCAGGTATAAACCTGATGGTACGCCCGAGTACATCGATCCTCACACAGGATTACCTTTTGACGGTTTCTTCTTGCGGATGGGAGCATTGGTAACTTTGCGCGAACTTCGCCAATGGCGAAACTGTGCCTGGTTTATTGCCGCCTCCATCTCAATGGGTGCCGTAGGGGCCGGTTGCTGGAATCCGATTTGGTTTAAATCGCTGGAAGAAGGTGACCAAACCTTCGACGAGCAGTTGGCCAATCTTGATTCGATGTTGCAGTCTTTGCAGTCAAAATCTGCGGATAATAAACGGTTTTATATCCCTTTGATGTTTAACTCGCATGATGTAGCTGGTCTTACTGTCCAAACAACTTACAAAATTGGCGGACAGAAAGTTAGCGCAGTCAGAAGAATTAACTTTGATTGGGATGGAGATGGCCTCGATAACGGCACGGAGATCATAGACGGAACAGATCCGTATGACCCCAATGATCCCGGTAACCCAACCACGCTGGTGGAAGTTCCATGTATGCCTGACGGCGCACATTGGAACCTGACGGACGCGCAAAACTCGCTCCTCAATGCCGATTTGGCGGTGGGCGATGTTCTTCATGAACCATCCTCCCTCGCCGCGGGTTGCTTTATCCGCTTTATGCCTGTGTGTGGGAGTCAAATCCCGCGCGGGACAGAGGTGAATATCGTAATCTCCTCCGGTCCGGTCGATAACACGGTAGAAATACCGTGTTACGTCATAGGTGACCCGTATAATGCCTATGACGATGAGTTGAGAGATCGCTTGCTGGCGGCTGGATTTTTGGCCGCGAACATTCATCGGCATGTCATCTATTGTCCGGGAAGTTCGGACGTGGGTGATGTGGGTGATTGGCAAGCAGCGGATTGCTGGCAGACCTATAAGTGGTCGTGGCAGTGTGGTGACCGTGGCGTCCCTGCGACGACTCAGTTGCACTATTGGGTAAAGGGCTGCTTGCCCTGCTTCCAAACTGGTTGTGATGCCGAAGACGTGATCAGTCAGTTTGAAAATGCCGGATTTATGGTCGTGGTGGCGGAGCAATTCCACCCCACAATCGCAGCCGGAGGACTCATTAGTTACACCCCCGGGTGTGGCGACGAAGTTACCGACTGTGTGGCAAATGTCTGCGTCTCGAAGGGGCCGCAAACATCAGATACCGCGGTGGTGCCAAGTGTCCTCAATAAAACGGAGGCGCAAGGCATCGCTACTTTAGCAGCAGTAGACAGTCGTCTGACAATGTCGGTTATTGAGAGAGTTTACTCATCTTCCGTCGCGGAAGGTCTAATCCTCTTTCAAGATCCAATTAGCGGCACGACGGTCAATTTGCCCAAGGTGGTGAATGTGAAGGTCTCCAAAGGACCTCAACCACCAAATGCGTTGGTGGTCACGATCACCTCGCCGGCCGACAATTTTGTCGGCACAGTGGGGCAGACTGTCAGCTTTGCTTGTACAGTTAGCGGTGGAACAGCGCCATATGATAACTTCAAGTGGCACTTTGCCGATAACTCGTTTAAGTATCAGCAGAATGTTACGAAGACGTTCGACTTCCCCGGCGCTGGTTGGTGTTACATTGATGTAACCGACCACGCGGGGAATGTAGCCCAAGACAAAGTCTGGGTGCAGATCAACACCGCTCCGTAGTTTTTCCTTGAATCCGTGTTCTTAACGCCCCCTCTCAACTTCGGTTGGGTGGGGGCTTGCTTTTTTATATAAAGTATGCTAGTAATAGACCAACACATTTACGTGTGTTGTCAAATTATAAAGGTCCAAATTATTAAGTATTTATAAGCAAATTTATGAATAAAACCTTATCTTTAGCCATTTTTAGTCTTGCTTTGGTGCCAGTGTTGGCTTTTGCCACCACTTTGACTCCTAGCATTACTACTCCGGCTAATAATGCCACTGTGACCGTTAACACCCCAGTAACTTTTACTGGTAGTGCTACTGGCGGCACCGCTCCTTACTCTTATGTTTGGACGTTTGGTGATGCTACTAGCGCCTTTGGTGAGTCTTACAGCAAGACTTACACGGCCACTGGTACTAAGACCGTGCGTTTAACCGTTGATGATCATAATGCAGTTGAGGCTGATACTACCATCACTATTAATGTGGTGGATGCTAACACCTCGGCTCTTACGATCACCAATATCCGCGTGACTGATGTTACTCAAACGAGCGCCATCATCCGCTGGACGACTAATCGCGCTGCCAACAGCCGCGTGATCTATGACACCGTCTCGCACGCTGATATCTCTGGTCAAACTGCGCCTAACTTTGGTTACTCTACCTCTACTGGCACCTCGGACTCTGCTCCTAAGGTAGTAGAGCACGCTGTAACTATCTCCGGCCTCTCGGCCAACACTCAATACTTCTTCCGCGTTATCTCGCAGGAGTAAGTTAGAGTACGGATCGACAACACCGTAGCTTAAAACGCCCTCGCCCTTGTGGCCGGGGGCGTTTTAAGTTATGTTATAATCTTAATAACATGGACGGTTTTAAAGAGTGGGTGCTTATTATCTGCCTCATCATCATTGCCGCTTTTTTGATTTTGTCGCAATTGTTGTACTAAAAATATGGATTACAAACCAACCATTGGCCTTGAGGTGCATGTGGAGCTTAAAACAGCGACCAAGATGTTTTGTAATTCCAAAAATGATCCCGATGAGAAGCGGCCTAATGTAAATATTTGCCCCGTCTGCATGGCTCATCCGGGCACCTTACCAGTGCCTAATAAAAAGGCCATTGAGCATGTGATCCGCGTGGGTCTCGCCGTAGGCGGCACGATTGCCGATTACACCGAGATGGATCGCAAAAATTATTTTTACCCTGATATCCCTAAGGGTTATCAATTGAGCCAATATAAATATCCGTTGGTAAGTGGTGGCGAGCTCGCGGGTGTGGCTTTAACGCGTATTCATATTGAGGAGGACACGGCGCGCTCTATACATGACGATAAAACGGGGGAGTCACTAGTTGATTTTAATCGTGGTGGTGTGCCGCTGATGGAGTTGGTTACCGAGCCGGTGATTACTAGCGCCAAGCAAGCGGCCGACTTTGCCAAGGAGTTGCAACTCTTACTCTCTCCACTCTATTTAAATGTCTCGGAGGCCAATATGGAGAAGGGCGAGATGCGCGTGGAGGCCAACATTTCCATCAACATGGGTACTAAAGTGGAGATTAAAAACTTAAACTCCTTCCGCGCCGTAGAGCGAGCGATTGAGTTTGAGACCAAGCGCCAAACAGAATTGTTGGAGAGAGGCGAGAAGATGGTACAAGAGACGCGCGGTTGGGATGAGGATAAGGGGATTACTTTTAGTCAGCGTAAAAAGGAGACCTCCCACGACTATCGCTACTTCCCCGATCCGGATATTCCTAAAATGTGGCTTAGCAAGATCCCTGAGTTCCAAAATCTTAGTACCACTTTGCCCGAGTTGCCAGCGGTTAAGCGCGAGCGGTACGCGAGCGCTTACGGTTTAAAGAGTGAGGACGTAGAGGTGTTTGTAAGTGATGCTCAAATGAGCGCGCTTTTTGAGAATGCCGTTAAAGGTTTATCGGGCGAGGAGGTTAAAACTTTAGCCAACTACTTAACCTCTGACTTAATGGGTTTGGTGAAAAATAATTTACTTAAAATTTGGCCCACCGCCGAGGCCATGACCGAGTTGGTTAAAATGATTACTGCCGGCGAGATCTCCTCTCGCGGCGCCAAAGATACTTTGGCCGTTTTAGCCACGGAGGGTGGGGCGCCGCGCGATATTGCCCAAACTCGCGACCTCTTCCAAAAAAGTGATGAGGGTGAGTTACTTAAAATTATTGATCAAGTTTTTGCCGCTAATCCGCAACAAGCCGCCGAGTTTAAAGCCGGCAGTGAGAAGGTGCTGCAATTCCTCGTAGGCCAAGGGATGAAGTTAAGTAAGGGTAGTGCTAACCCCGGACTCCTCGCCAAACTGTTTAAAAGTAAAATATAATTTTGTCTTTTCTTTGCTATAATTAAGTTATGGCAAGAGTAAAAGTAGCAATTAATGGTTTGGGCCGCATTGGTCGCGCCTTTTTAAAACAAGCGGTTAATGAGTCGGCCATTCAAGTGGTGGCGGTTAATGATTTGGGCACTTTAGATAACTTGGCTTACCTTTTATGCTACGACTCGGCGTATGGTCCATATAATAAAGAGGTTAAAACGTCTGACGGCAATTTAATTGTGGCCGGTCAAACAATTAAATTTTTACAACAACGCGACCCTACCTTACTACCTTGGCGAGAGTTGGGGGTGGATGTAGTAGTAGAGTCAACCGGCGTTTTTGAGACTTACGATAAAGCCAAAGTCCATTTAATAGCTGGGGCTCGTAAGGTAGTAATCTCGGCGCCGACTAAAGATGAGCCACCCGCTGGTATTGGTGGGGCCACCGTGTTGGTGGGGATTAATGAGGATAAACTTAGCACCTGCCAAATCTCCTCCAACGGCTCTTGCACCACCAACTCGGCCAGTCCGTTAATTGCCATTTTGGACGAGGCAATTGGGATTGAGCGCGCCATTTTAAATACTGTTCATGGTTACACTGCCTCGCAAAAGTTAGTTGATGGGCCCGAGTCGGGGGACTTCCGCCGCGGCCGAGCCGCGGCGGCCAATATTGTGCCCTCCACCACCGGCGCCGCCATTGCGGTGACTAAAGCCTTTCCCTCTCTCGTTGGTAAATTTGACGGCTTATCAGTTAGAGTGCCGGTAGTCTCGGGTTCGATTGTGGATATTACGTTTGTGGCCAAGCGACCCACCAGTGTAGAGGAGATTAATAAAATTTTAACCACGGCCGCCGCCTCGCCGCGCTGGCAAGGTATTTTTGCTGTCACGGAGGAACCACTCGTCTCCACCGATATTTTAAACAGTCCTTACGGGTCGTTGGCCCAACTCGATTTAACCAAGGTGGTCGATAAAACTCTAGTTAAAGTGATGGCTTGGTACGACAACGAGCAAGGATACACTCACACTTTAATTAGACATGTGATTAAAACCGGCCAGAGCTAAAGTATGATTATTTATTTAGCGTCTGATCACGCCGGCTTCAATTTAAAAGAGAAGGTTAAAAATTATTTGCGTGGCGCGGGTTACACTGTGGAGGATCAAGGCGCTTTTGTGCTTGATCCACTTGATGATTATCCTGATTTTATTTCGCCGGCCGCTAAACAAGTGGCGGCTAACCCCGAGATTGATCGCGCGATTATTTTTGGCGCCTCGGGACAAGGTGAGGCGATGGTGGCTAATCGCTTCCCCAAGGTGCGAGCGGCAGTTTATTATGGCGCTCGTGAGGAGGTGATTACCCTCTCACGCGAGCATAATGATGCCAATGTTCTATCTCTTGGTGCCAAATTTGTGGGTGAGGAGGAGGCCTTAACTGCTGTTAAATTATGGTTAGGTACCGCTTTTAGTAATGAGGAGCGACACTTAAGACGCTTAAAAAAAATGGATACGGGTGCGAGTGTTAAACCTTTTTAAAAAATATGGAGATCGTCCCATCGATTATTAGTGAGACTTTTAGCGAGGTGGAGGATAAACTCCGGCTCTTAGAGGGCGCCGCGGAGTGGGCCCATTTAGATATTATGGATGGCAAGTTTGCTAAGACGCGCTCGTGGCAAGTGGCCTCCGACCTAGACTTTGTACCTGGGCGGATTAAACTTGAGTCTCACTTAATGGTTAAGGACCCTGAGGCCGCGCTCGCGGAGTGGACGCCGGTGGTGGATAGAATTATTGTCCACGTGGAGGCGGTTGGTGATGTGAGGGAATTGCTAACTATATTTGAGAGTCATCATACTCAACTTGGTTTAGCTTTACTGCTAGAAACGCCGGTCGAGATTTTAAAATCTTATCTGGAAGAAGTTAAGTTTGTACACCTAATGAGTGTGAAAGAGATCGGTCATTATGGTCAACCGTTTGAAGAGGAGGTCTTAGAGAAGATAAAAACTTTGCGAGCGCTCGCACCGAGTGTTAACATTAGTGTAGACGGCGGCATTAATTTAAATAATGTGAAAAAAGTTTTCGCCGCGGGAGCTAATCGGGTAGTGGTGGGCGGAGCCATTTGGCAAAATGGTGATCCACTCAAAAATTTAGAGCAGTTTAAAAAATTATAAATGTCGTTAACCGACGAAAAAATAAATTTTTTAGCGCTTAAGGCCAACCAAATTAGGGAGCACATTATTAAGATGTTGGTTAAGGCGGGCTCCGGTCATACGGCGGGCCCTTTGGGTATGGCCGATATTTTTACCCTACTTTATTTTCATACTTTACGCCACGAGCCCAAGCGGCCCGAGTGGGAGGGGCGCGATCGCTTAGTGCTCTCCAATGGGCACATTTGCCCGGTGCTGTATGCGGCCATGGGGGAGGCGGGCTACTTTGACTTAGAGGAGTTAAAAACTTTGCGCCAATTTGGCTCGATCCTCCAGGGGCATCCGCATCGGGATTTTTTACCGGCTTTAGAGACGAGCTCGGGCCCTTTAGGCTCGGGGCTCTCGCAAGCGGTGGGGATGGCACTGGCGGACCGGGCCGATAATGGTGAGAGTACCGATAAATTTATTTATTGTTTAATGAGTGATGGCGAGCAAGAGTGCGGTCAAACTTGGGAGGCAGCGATGCTGGCGGGTAAAGAGGGTTTGGGCCGACTGATTGCGATTATGGATCGCAATAATATCCAAATTGACGGTTATACTGAAGATATTATGCCGCTTGAGCCTCTGCCTAAAAAGTATGAGGCGTGGAACTGGCATGTCATTGAGGTCGGAGGTCACGACTTTAAAGCCTTAAACGAGGCCATTACCGAGGCTCAAGGAGTGTTTAGTCGGCCAAGTATGATTATTGCTCACACTACACCAGGCAAAGGCGTAAAGATGTTTGAAAATAAGTTTGAGTGGCATGGTAAACCACCGTCTGTCGCCGAGGGTGAGCAAGCTCTTAAAGAATTAAAAAAGATAATATGAGTGAGTTAAATCCTAAACAAAAATTAAATCCCCACTTGTTTAGCGCCGAGCTAGAGCAAGCGCCTATTAGAGACGGCTTTGGCGAGGGCTTGGTTAAGGCGGGGGAGGAGAATACTGCTGTGGTGGCCTTGTGTGCCGACTTAACCGAGTCGGCGCGAGCCGAGGCCTTTGCTAAAAAGTTCCCCAAGCGATTTATTGAGCTAGGTGTGGCCGAGCAAAACTTGGCCAGTGTGGCCAGTGGGATGGCGGCGATGGGGAAGATCCCTTTTATTACCTCTTACGCCATGTTCTCACCCGGGCGCAATTGGGAGCAGATTAGAACGACAATTTGTTATAACAACCGGCCTGTTAAAATTGCTGGCTCGCACGCCGGTGTCTCGGTGGGGCCCGATGGTGGCACGCATCAAGCCTTGGAGGATATTGCTATTACTCGGGCCATCCCACGGATGGAGGTGCTAGTACCGTGTGATAAGGTAGAGGCCGAGAAGGCGACTCTCGCCGCGGCGGCGTCTGGCGCGCCCACTTATATCCGTTTGGCTCGTGAGAAAACGCCGGTCATTACCACTACGGCTACACCATTTGAGATTGGTAAGGCGAATATTTTTTGGACGAGTAAGGTGCCGGAGGTAACGATTATTGTGTGTGGTGGCTTAACTTATAATGCCCTCCTTGCGGCCAAGAGTTTAAATGATGAGGGCGTAGAGACGGAGGTGATTAATTTACATACCATTAAACCTTTGATTGCATGCTGCGTCTAAGGAGGCATAACTCTAAAAAGAGTGGTGCCGTGGTGACAGTGGAGGAGCATCAGTTGGCTGGCGGTGTGGGCAGTGCGGTGGCCGAGTTCCTCGCCGCCACTTACCCGGTGCCGCAAGAGTTTATTGCCGTCCATGACCAGTTTGGTCAATCGGGCACCCCTGAGCAATTAATTAAGCATTATAAATTAGACACACCAAGTATTATTAAAGCGGTAAAAAAAGTCCTCACTCGCAAACACAAAAAAAGCGCAGTCTAGCCTTGACTCATTTTAATGAGGGGTTTACCATAAAGATGGTGCTTAGATCTTTGAGAAAAGCAACA
>CAZIEN010000001.1:0-13418 GCA_964538315.1 uncultured Candidatus Saccharibacteria bacterium | reverse complement strand
GGATCATTCAACTACCCTTGTGCTGGTTTGCCTTGCTTTCTCGCGCTTGGGAAGGATCCGTAAGGGCGATAATCGTCCGGACGTGTCGGTCTTTCTTGATGGACACGGGGAACAGCCTAAACCATCCCACTTTTTTACGGTCGTATCCGTTTTGTGTGGATGGGGTTGAGGGGTGAAGTTTTGAGATCATACGAGATCTCAGGAGGTTACAAACCTTTTTTTGTTAGCTAGACACCACCGTGATGCAATCACGGCGGGACCAGAGGGGTGATGAACCCAGGTGTAAGTCCACTTAGCGAAACATGGAGGCCTCCTTACTTCATTTCCCAAGTAATCACTCCGACTAAAGGAGTGACGAATCGGTGTGTCAAAGACACATAAGGCTAAACTGACGGTTTAAGCACCAGACTGGCGTTCTCTTCGGAGGCGCCTTTTTTATTTTTAAAATTATCTCTCGCAAACACAAAAAAAGCGCAGTCTAGGACTGCGCGGGATCAACATAATTACCACTACCGTGGCAAGTAAAACATTGGGCCAATTGATCTTCTCGTCGATGGCATTGAGGACAAATATTCCCAACCTCACATAATTTAGCCCTCATCTCCTCACTCATCCAAGGCAAGTCCTCGATTGTTTTTTCTGTTTGGATGAGAAATAGACATGATTTAAGGAGAGACGTTTTCTCTTTGTCATCTAAATCTGTGAGATTTTGATTAGTAATTTTTGAGATATTTGCCGTCCTTTCGTCATTATCTAGTGAAAGTGTTATCAATATATCCTCTAGATCACCCAGTCTTTTGAGAATAACCAAGGAAATTTCCGTAAATTTATTATCTGGCATGTGTCTCTCCCTTCTAACCAAAACTTACGCTTGGGGCCTTTAATTGTCAAATAAAAAACGGTCCGAGTGGACCGCTTGAAACTGCCCTATACTTTGGGATAGAGGCTAATATTCCGAAGGCCGGTTTTCTTCCCATGACAATCGGGGCAAGTCATAGATTTATTGGGGTCCAATCGGTCTGCTTCTACGTAGTTAGGGTTAATCCCATTTCCTTTGCAAGTAGGACAAGGATTCAAGATCGGGAGAAGACTTTCAATCTCGCCCAATTCTTGATTTTCCCTCTCAATTTCTTGTTCTAATCGATCGTGTCGCTGGTACAAGTTGGTTAATAACTTCCGCCCGTCCTCTTCTGAAATATCCATTTTTATTTCTCCTCTATTTTCAATCTAGCGCTATGTTATACTCGTGTCAAATGAGGGATCAAAGTTTTAAAGATAAAGTTTTTGCCGTGGTGCGGGGGATTAAAAAGGGCAAGGTTATGACCTATCAAGAGGTGGCCAAAAAGGTCGGCCACCCTGGTGCGGCTCGGGCCGTGGGCTCAATTTTAAAAACCAATTACGATCCCAAGATCCCATGCCATCGCGTTATCAGAAGTGATGGCGGCATGGGCGGTTACAATCGCGGCGGCGATAAAAAGAAGTTAGCAATTTTAGAACAGGAGGGCGTTAAATTTTAAATCTTTTGGGCGTGGTAGTCGGACGGGGCAGCTTTTAAAAATTCTAACAATTGTTTTTGGGTTAAGAGGCCGGCTTGGGCGCCCACCTTTTGGACCACACTCATCGAGTTTATCGGCGCCCAAGTTAAGGCCTCTAGCGGCGAGCGCCCCAGCGCGAGCGCGGCGGTAAAGGTGGCGGCAAAGGCGTCGCCAGCGCCGGTGCGCTCATAAGGTGGCGCTGGGTCGGGGTAAGCGGGCATAAACCAAGTCTCATTATTTTTAAGTAAGTACGCGCCGCGTGGGCCATCGGTAATAACGGTTAAACTTTGGCCCCACTCGGCTAAGCTCGCTAATAATTTCTCGATCTTACTGGTCTCTAAATTAAGTAAGCGCTTGGCCTCCTCCACATTCATAAATACTACCTCGGCTCTTTGATAAACCTCTTTCAACTTCTCACTCATTTTTAATTGATAAGTGCCGGGTTGGAAAGCGAGTTTAACATCTGGATTATTTTTTAAATAAGTTAAAATTTGCTCGTGGTAAGCGTTGGTATTTTCTCCCAACGAGCTTAAGTAGAGCCACTTAGGCGCTGGTGCGGTATTTAAAATCGGCCACTTATAATTATAGTGCTCGTGCTTAACTAAGATGGTGCGATCACTCTCATACCATAAAACATAATGATAATTACTGGGTTGATTGGAGTGGAGGGTAAAGTAGTCGGTACTCACCTTTTGCTCGCGTAAGTAATCTACGATCTCACCACCGGCTTGATCACTGCCAAGATCGGTAACTAAACCCGCGGCGAGGCCAAGCCTCGCCGCGGCCACCGCGGCGTTAGGGGAGTTGCCCACACCTTTAACTATTGTCACACTCTCGTAAGGGACTTTATCGCCAAAGCGCAGTGAGAGAGTACAATCGGCCTCATTGAGATTGCAATTAACCTTAGCGTCTTTAAGTTTAATAAAGGCGTCGGTCACCACATCACCCACCGCTATAAAATCAAAAGCCTTCATGTTAGTATCTATTATATATGAGAAGTTTGCGCGAGGTAATAAGCGCGGCCGCGAGTGAGGGCCGAGCGATGGGCCACTTTAATGTCTCTAACTTGGAGATGTTGTGGGGTGTAGCTCGCGCGGCGAAGAATTTAAACCTGCCAGTGGTGATCGGTGTCTCTGATGGCGAGCGCGACGCTATGGGCCTCCACCAAGTAGTCGCGCTAGTAAAAAGTTTGCGCGAGAGTGAGGGCTTGGAAATATTTTTAAACTCTGATCACACTAGCAGTTTAGATCGAGCTAAGGAGGCCATTGCCGCCGGCTTTGACGCCGTGCTGGCTGATGGCAGTAAGATGAGCTGGGAGGATAATCTTAAATTTACGGGGGCCGTGGTGGCCGCCGCCAGAGAGAGTGGGCGAGAGGTTTTAGTGGAGGGGGAGTTGGGTCACATTGGCTCCGGCTCGCAGGTGCGTGATGTTATTGATACTGATTTAACCGCGGCGCCACTCACTACCCCCGAGCAAGCGGTCGAGTTTATAAAGTTAACGGGAGTAGATTTATTGGCGCCGGCGGTGGGCAACTTCCACGGGATGCTCCGGGGAGGTGTGGATCCAGCCCTTAATTTAGATTTAATAAAAAATATTGCCGCCAGCGCCGGTGTGCCACTCGTACTCCATGGGGCCTCGGGTAACTCTGACGACGATATTATGGGGGCGATTAGAAATGGGGTGGCTTTAGTACATGTGTCTACCGAGCTCCGCGTCGCGTACCGCGACGCGCTTAAACTAGCGCTCGCCGAGAACCCGGAGGAGGCGGCGCCATACAAGTTTACCCGCCCGGCCACCCAAGCGGTGGAGAAGTTGGTGGAGAAAAAGCTCAAACTCTTTAATCTTGACAAATAACCTTATTTTTGTATAATAAAAAATAGAGATAGTGATAGGTAAGTCGCTATCAAAATTGGTTTTTGAGAAAGAAAGGAAACTGACCATGGATTCCATGCTCAGGGAAGCACTCGGCAAAACGCGCCGGCTGCGCCAACAAGTGGAAGATGTTTTATTGGGAGAGGATGGGGACGAATGGGAGAGAGAGTTGAAAAACTTTCTAGCCAAACGTCCATGTTGGTCAGGAATAAAATTAAAACCCCACCGTTCCAAATTCCTCGACCTCCTTTCCGTTGGTCAAACCATCATCATCGATGATACGGACGGTACAGAGACCATCTCCCAGGCCAAGGATGTCTTCTCTGGCCAAATTGAACCTGAATTCAAAACTTGGAACCTTGATGTCCCGAGTGAGGCGAGACCAGCTACTCTAGTCATGGTATATGAATTAATGGAAAATGGTCGTTTCAATCAATTCTTTCCCTCACTCGGCAAGCTCAATAATCTCTGTCTGACCCAGGCGCAGATCAAAAAGTTTTGTCGTGATCATAATAAGTGGATTCTAATGGATGGTTGGGGGACATTCTTCCTCTTTACTCCCAAGGGGGAACCAATTAAGCATGACAAATCTAATCTTTTTGTGGCTCGCGTGAGTGTCTATGACCGTAGACTTCTTGACGTTGACTTCTTTCGCTTCTCCTACGCAGATGCCTGGGGCGGCGGCCGCCGGCGTCGTGTTGTTGTCCCGCAACTAACCGTCAGACCTTTATAGTAGTTTGTTTACCCCGCGCGACAGCTGTCGCGCGGGGTTTTTCTTTACAAAATTTTGAATTTAAGTATACTAGGCGGGTATGTTAAAACTTGGCGCTGAGGCGCGCAATATCTTTGGTAAGGCCCTTAAAGCCCCCCGCGCGGAGGGTAAATTGCCTGTGGCCGTCTATGGCCGGGCCAAAAAGGGCGAAAAGCCCGAGTCCCACTCCTACTTCCTTAATACCAAGGAGTTCTCTAAGGTCCTTAAAACAGCTGGTGAGTCCAGTATTGTCACTATGGAGAGCCCCGATGGTGATAAAGACGTGCTTATTAAGGAGGTTACCTTCCACCCCACCTCCGGTACTCCAATCCACGCCGATTTATATGTGGTAGATAAGACTAAAAAACTTGAGGTTAATGTACCGCTTGAGTTTGAGGGTATTGCCCCGGCCGTTAAGGAGCTTAATGGTATTGTGCTTAAGGTTATGCATGAGCTCGCTGTTGAGGCCTTGCCTAAGGATCTCCCTCACGATATTAAAGTTGATTTAGAGAAGTTGGTGGCCTTGGATAGTCAGATCTTGGTTAAAGATTTAATTATCCCGGCTGGTGTTACGGTGTTGGCTGATGCCGAGGAGGTGGTGGCCGCCATTACGGTGGCGGAGGAGGAGCCAGTCGAGGAGACACCAGTTGATCTCTCGGCCATTGAGGTAGAGAAGAAGGGTAAGAAGGAGGAGGAAGGTGAGGCTGAACCGGCTGCCTAATCCGTTAATTTAAATAATTTGCTATAATAAATTGCATGACTGCTACCCGTCAGGCGATTTTTGTTTGGCTGCTAATCTTTACCTTTGTGGTAGGCGCCCCGCGGGCGTTGGCTTTAACCCCGGCTGAGCAAGACGCTCAAAATAAACTCCAGGCCGAGTTGGTTAAGGTGGAGGCCGAGATCGCCCAACAAACTAGTCTCCTCCAATCTAAACAAAAGGAGACCTCTTCCATCCAACGCGACATCGCTATTTTAACAGTTCAAATTTCCCGGGCTAAATTAAATATTAAAGCTAAGGAGATCGAGATCCAACAGCTGGGCTCTGATATTGGGAAAAAACAGACCAAAATTTTGGGCTTGTCAGAGCGGATTGGTCGGGAGCAACTCTCGCTCTCGGAGTTGTTGCGTAAAACGCGCGAGATTGATGCTATTACTTTGCCGGAGGTAGTTTTTGACGGGGACTCGTTCTCAAGTTTTTTTGCTGATCTTGATTCCTTTATAGCGGTGCAAGAGGGGTTACATCAATCATTTACCGCTATCCGCACCACCAAGGCCCAAACCGAGGAGGAGAAAAATACTTTAACCAAACGTCGTAATGCGGAGATTGATGCTCGCGCCGCCATTGAGACCGAGAAGAAGAGTATTGAGTCCAATGAGAAGGAGAAGCAACGTTTGCTAACTTTAAGTAAGAGCCAAGAGAACGGTTATAAAGCGGTGATTGCTGATCGAGAGAAGCAGCGCCAAGCCATTAGGAGCGCCCTCTTCCGTTTACAAGGGACTACGGCGATCTCCTTTGGCGAGGCGCTCGATCATGCCAACTTTATTGCCGGTAAAATTGGGATTAGGCCCGCGTTCCTCCTGGCGATTATTACCCAAGAGTCTAACTTGGGCCAAAATGTGGGCACTTGTAACCGTGCTGGTGATCCACCCGAGAAGAGTTGGAAGGAGATCATGAAGCCCTCTCGCGATTATGAGCCGTACTTGGCGATTACTAAAGAGTTAGGTTTAAATCCCGACACGATGCCGTTGTCTTGTCCTTATAAGGGTGGTTATGGTGGGGCCATGGGGCCGGCCCAATTTATCCCTTCCACTTGGGTGGGGATGAAAAATCGTGTCGCCTCGATTACCGGCAATAATCCGCCTAATCCGTGGAATCCACGCGACGCTTTTGCCGCCTCCGGCGCTTACTTGGTGGACTTAGGCGCGGGGGAGAAGACTTTTACCGCCGAGCGCACGGCCGCCCTTAAGTATTATGCTGGTGGTAATTGGAGTAAGGCCTCCAACGCCTTTTATGGCGACAGTGTGATGAAAATTGCCACCAGTTATCAGTCCCAAATTGACATCTTGCAACGCAACTAATCTTGTGTTAAAGTCCTGGTTATGAAAACTGATATCCATCCTAAATACTATCCCGAGGCCAAGGTCACTTGCGCCTGCGGCAACACCTTTACTGTCGGCTCGACCAAAGAGAAGATTGAGGTGGAGATTTGCAGTGCTTGCCACCCGTTCTTTACTGGCCAAGAGAAGGTGATGGATACGGCCGGCCGCGTGGAGAAGTTTAAGACTCGCCAGTCTAAGGCCGCCGCCCCTAAAACTAAAGCTAAAAAAGTCGCTAAGTCTACCGAGTAGACGCTCTATATGGAGTTAGCTGACCTCCGTCAAAATCCTAAAACGGCTTATTTAATGGCCGAGTATGACCGCTTGGGTAAACAAATTACCGAAGTGGAGACTTTGGCTGTGGGTAATAATGAGTTGTTAGAATTGTCTAAAGATGAGGTAACAAGTTTAAAAGAGCAACAAGCCGTTTTGCTTGAGCAGATGACAGTCATTGCCTCGGCCGGCGCGCCGGCCGAGGGGGGTGATAAAGCCAACGGCGTGATTGTGGAGTTTAGGGCCGGGGCGGGTGGCGATGAGTCGGCTTTATTTGCTCACGATTTAGCCGAGATGTATGAGCGTTACGCGCTCACTCGCGGTTGGCAGTGGCGATTGTTGGATACAGCTGAAAATGATTTGGGTGGTTATAAGGAGGCCTCATTTGAGGTGTTGGGCCCCGATGTTTACTCGGCGTTAAAATTAGAGACCGGTGTCCACCGCATCCAGCGTATCCCCGCCACCGAGAAGCAGGGCCGCGTCCACACCAGTACCGCCTCGGTGGCGGTGTTGCCCCTTAAACCGGCCGCTAGCGCTGGGATGAATCCGGCCGATTTAGAGATTACCTTCTCTCGCGCCGGTGGCGCTGGGGGACAAAATGTTAACAAGGTAGAGACAGCGGTGCGTATTTTACATAAACCATCGGGCCTCGTAGTCCGCTCGCAAGCCGAGCGCAGTCAACAACGCAATCGTGAGAAGGCGTTAGAAATTTTAGCCTCCAAATTAAGCGCTCAACAAGATGAAGAGGCAGCTAAAAAGCTCTCCGCCGAGCGCAAAAATCAAATTGGCACTGGTGATCGCTCCGAGAAGATCCGCACCTACAATGTGCTCCAAGATCGCTTAACCGATCACCGACTTAAACAGTCTTGGCACAATTTAGAAAAGATTTTTGCTGGCAATTTAAACCCAATTATTGAGGCGTTGCAAACAGCGGAGGCTAATATGGGTGTGGATAAAGAAGCGCTGGAGTAAGAGTTTAAAATGCTACAATAAAAGCACTAATCTGCTTTTATGTTGAAACCCAAATATCTCCTCCCATTTTTAATCATCGCGATTTTGTTTGTGGGATTTATTGTCGGCTCGCCATTTATTGTTAATAAAATTTTTGCTCAAGCTTCTTTGTCTGGACCCTTAACGGGTTATGCTTGGAGCTCTAATATTGGTTGGATTAAGTTCCACAGTGATGGGAGTGATCCGGTCCCATTTGGCGTGCAGTTAGGGTCTGATGGCAAATTAACAGGCCAAGCTTGGAGCTCTAATATTGGTTGGATCTCGTTTGATAATTTGGGCACCGGTCCAGATAATCAAGGTAGTGCCAGCTTGTTTGGCGCTTCGAGTATTAAGGGTTGGGCCAGGGCTTGCTCCGTTTTTACTAGTGGTTGTACTGGAGCGCTTAAAAATGATATTTATCGTGGCGGTTGGGATGGCTGGCTACAAATGGGCCCTCAAACCACCACTAATGGTTGGCCGGGAGTGTCTATTGAAAATAATCATCAACTAACTGGTTATGCCTGGGGGAGTGAGATCTTAGGCTGGGTTAAGTTTGACGGTTTATTTAGTGGTACTTGCACCGGCGTGTGTATTGGGACTGGTTTGTCACTGCAGTGTACTGCTAGCAACTCTACCCCTAATGTTAACGAGACTATTCAATTTGTTGCCAGTCCCTCTAATGGTAAACCTAGTTATAGTTATGTTTTATCGATTAATAATATAAATGACCCCAATCACCCGGTGGAGATCTGGAAAAGTGAAGCGGGCGAATACATCTTAATGTCTGGACCAGCTAGCACTGGTTGGAAACCACTTGCCCCAGGTAAATACATGTTTAGTGCAGAGGTTAAAGATGGTCAAAGTAATACTGCTCAATGTAGTGCTCAGGTGGTCGTGGCCAGTGCCTCACAACCACAACTTAAAGTTACTACCACTGGAGCGGGTAAAGTAATTGGCAATGGTATTAGTTGTGGCAATAAACCGGCCGATAATGATTGTCAGGAGAATTATGATTTAGGCACCGTGGTGACCTTAACTGCTAATCCACAAAAAGGCGCCACCTTCCAGGGTTGGGATAGTTGTGATGCTCCAGCCGTTAATCCCGATACTGGTGTTAATACTTGTAAGATGACCATGGATAAAGATAAGGTTGTAACCGCCCACTTCTCACCGATTAAAAAGTTTAGCCTGAGCGCCTCTTACCCTGGTAATGGTCGTAGTATGTTGGTAAATTATCAAACTCAAAATTTGGACGCCCCCCATGACTCCACTCACGCTAAAATTGTTTTAACTGATCTTGATCCTGATGATGTAAACCCTACCAACATTACCTTTACCTTGGTCCGGACCTCCTTAAATAATCGTTGTACTGACTCCTCTCAACAACCTACTTTAAAGATGACGTCTACGCCGGTGGTAGGGGGCAATACCGAGATCTACCTTAGCTTCCCTGGTGACTGCCAGCCTACCCCAAGCGTGGCCTCCCCTTATGCTGGTAATTATGCCTTACGCCTTATGGCTGACCCCCATGATGGCTCCCAGGTGGACCCTATCAACATTAACTTTGTTTATACCGACCTCCGTGAGCGTGAGCAGTAATTAAGAGGTTGCCAAAGTCCAGTATATTTGCTAAGCTTTTTCCCGTATGTCAATTTTATCTAAAAACCAATCCAACGAGGGGATCGTCAAGGAGCTCTTTAAATTAGGGGCCCATTTTGGCTTCTCCCGGGCTCGTCGCCACCCCTCCACCGACCGCTTTATCTTTGGCTTTAAAAACCGCCAGTCGGTGATTGACTTAGAGCAGTCGGCCACAGCCTTAGAGACGGCCAAGGAGTTTGTAAAAGGCTTAGGCGCCAGTGGTAAACTCCTCCTCTTGGTGGGTTCTAAGCCACCAGCTAAGGGCTCAGTGGCCGCTGGGGCCATGACTGCTAGTTTGCCTTATGTCACCGAGCGCTGGCTTGGTGGGACTCTCACCAACTTTAAAGAGCTCCGCCGTCGGAGTAATCGCTTGCTTCATCTCCGCGAGGAGGGGGCCACCGGCGGCTTAATGATTTATACTAAAAAGGAGCGCGGCGTTATTGCTAAAGAGCAAGAGAAGTTGGAGCGCTATTTCTCTAGCCTTATCCCTCTCACCGAGCTCCCCGGCGCCGTGTTTGTGGTTGACTCTAACGACGAGACTATTGCCGTAGCCGAGGCTAGAAAGTTGGGTATCCCGGTAATTACTCTCTCCAACTCTGACTGTGATATCCGTGGCATTGCTTATCCAATTATTGGTAACGATGCCTCTCAAGGCAGTATCCGCTACTTTGTGCAGGAGTTAATTGAGGCTTATGAGGCCGGCCGTAAAGAGAGAGCCACTAAGGCTGAGGCGCCTGTTGTTGCTCCAGTTGACGCCGCTCCAGCCGTGCTATAATAGACCCTATGATTGATGCTGCTAAAATTAAAGCCCTCCGGGAGCAGACGGGGATCTCCTTTGCCCAGTGCAAGGAGGCCCTAGAGAGCGCCATGGGCGATCTTGATAAAGCCCTCGCCTGGTTAAAGGAGAAGGGGGCCGCCATCGCCGAGAAGAAGGCGGACCGCGAGTTAAATGCCGGCACCGTGGCGGCTTATATCCACCAGGGGGTCATTGGCTCCTTGGTGGTGCTCCACTCCGAGACCGACTTCGTGTCTAAAAATCCAGAGTTTAAAGCTTTAGCTGATGACCTAGCGATGCAAGTAGCCGCCAATGATCCGGCCGATGTGGCCGCCCTCTTGGCTGAGCCATTTATTAAGGATCCTAGCCAAACAGTGGGGGACTTAATTAAAACCGCGATCCAAAAGTTTGGTGAGCGGGTAGAGCTCATCCGCTTCACTCGGTTTAGCCTCTAAATTTATATGTTAATTTACATTTTTA
Organism: uncultured Candidatus Saccharibacteria bacterium; assembly: GCA_964538315.1. Lineage (GTDB taxonomy): Bacteria > Patescibacteriota > Minisyncoccia > Phycocordibacterales > XYD1-FULL-46-19 > JAGORB01. Next base: position 3,006 of record CAZIEN010000001.1, on the reverse strand, counting down.
CTTGGTTGTTGTTAGTGTCGGGCTTAAGCCTGATCTACTTAATTGTCCGTCGGATGGTGGCGCTCCGTCGCGGGCAGGGTACCTTCCACTCTGATGAGCCGTCACTCCATGTGTTTATTAAGCCGACTATTGATTACTCGGCCTTCCGCTTAATGACCTTCCTTAAGTTTTGGTGGCACCGATTTACTCTTGTTTGCCTAACTTTTATCGCCAAGGCAATCTCCTTTGTTAAATTTGTCGTCTTAAGAGTTGAGAAGCGTTTTGGTAAGGTTATCAACTCCGTCCGCGGGCAGGGGACACTTAACTCCCAACGCGGCGCGGCCTCCATTTTCCTCCGGGAGTTGGAGGGATACAAAAAGTAGTTATAATAAAAACTAGGCCGAGGTAGGGCCTCCCGACTCGCAAAGCGACGTCGGGACTCAGCCCCGACGCTCCGACTTTATGTCGGAGGTCGGGGAGCCGACCGAAGCGTCGGCTTTGGTAGAGTAAAAGTTTTGTAAACTTATGTCGTTTCTCTACATTTTAAAAAATGACAAAGGTAAATACTATGTTGGTAGTACAGTTAATATTGAAAGGAGATTTAAACAACATTTGAGCGGCCATACTCACTCAACTGCTAGATTAGGGATCTTACAATTAGTGTTTAAGCAAAAGTATGATACCTTAAAAGATGCGAGATATATTGAAAAAAGGATCAAGAATCTAAAGAGAAGAGATTATATTGAACAGATAGTGAAAGATGGTCTAATTAAAATTAAGCCGAGGTAGCTCAGTTGGTAGAGCGGCTGTTTTGTAAACAGCGGGTCGCAGGTTCAAATCCTGTCCTCGGCTCCATTGACCTTTTTGTATTTAGGTGTTAATATAAAATAGGAGTATAGGAAGTTAACAAAAAAGGAGGTGCCCTATGGCATCAATTTATGATTTGAGTTGGAAGCAGATTTCTTGGCTTGATAAGCTGAAGCTCATCAGAAAGTCCCAACAAGATCAGGCTAAGAAGTTTAATTCCAAAGATGATTTTATTAAAGCTGATGGATGTTCAGCTTTATCTAGCACCTACTATAGTGTGTTAGGAACAGCCTTCGCTCACCTCAAATTGACCTTTAAATTTAGCTGGAAATCTCCAGTGAGAATTTTCATCTGGCTATTTATTTGGTTACCTCTGGCTATATGGTGTCGTTGGCGTATGGCTTATTGGTCCGATCAAGTTGTTAAATTGATCGGGTATGAAGGAATGAGAGCTGATCAATGCGACATACGCCAAAGTATTTTGCGTCGTTGTGGGCGATGGGGAGAGGCTTATGATTGTATCCAAATTGGGTTAAATGCACCTAATTTGCCCACTCATACTGAAAGTCTACTCCGTATTGGATTGGCTCATGTTTATTTACAGGGCAAAGACTATGATGCCGCAAAAAAGGAAACAGAGAAAGCCTTTACTTGTGCACATGAAATAGTGGGGGATTTGGATCAATCATCTAGAATTTACCGGCATTGTGCGGCCCTGTTCAGGAAGTTTAAAGACCCGCGTGCCGATTATTCAGCGGTGTGGGCCGAGACTTTGGCCAAAGAAACAGGAGCTAGAGATCAATACCTCAAAATGGGTTGGCAATCTGGGAATTTTCGAAATAAAAAACAAAGGTTTTATTAAAAAAAGGGGGAAACCCCTTTTATTTTTTTTATCTAATCTCCGCGTGGAATTGGGTGCGGGTCTCGGCCTCTACTTTAGCTTGGAGGGGGTCAATTTCTTCTGTCTTTAAAGTCCGATCAATTGAGCGATAAATAATGCGGTAAGTGTAACTCATTTTATCGGTGCCAAATTTGGCGTCATTTTCATATTTATCTAAAAGCTCAACCTCTTCTACTAAGTCACCACCAAGGTCGCGGATGAGGTCAAAGTAATCATTAGCCACAAAGGTCTTAGGCACAATAAACGAGATATCGCGGACAATCGCCGGATATTTAGACACCTCTTTAAATTTATTACCTAGAGTAAGTTGCTTTTTTACCCGCTCATCATCAGACCACAGGAGTCTAATGTCCGGCAGCTCCATGCTAATAATAGCCCAACGCTCGAGGCCAAAGCCAAAAGCCCAGCCGTTGTACTGGCTAGAGTCTACCCCCAACTTCTCCAACACCTCTCCATTAACCACGCCACTGCCTAAAATTTCTACCCACTTGTCGTCCTTTTTAATCTCAATCTCGGTGGAGGGGTGAGTGTAGGGGAAGGTCTCTTCATGGAAGCGGTATTCAATATTATGACCAAAGACGGCTTTAACCACGCTGGCCTCCACATTTTGTAAATCTTCTAAGGTTAAGGTTTGTTTGCTTTTAGGTGTTAGGTAGAGAGCGTCAATCTGGTGAAAGACGTTCATATGAGTGCGATCAATCTCATCCTTGCGATAAACCTTGCCGTAAGAGAAGACACCAATATCCTCATTGTTTTTAATCCGCTCTTTAACCTCGGGTAAATTGAGATAGTAGTACCACATCACGGTGGTGTGGGGGCGGAGGATATTACTCTCATCTACAAAGTAGGTGTCAGATTTAGATCGAGCCGGGTGATCCGCCTTAAAGTTAAAAAGGTCAAAGGTGATAGCCGTGGAGTTAATCTCGGGCACCTCAATGGTGTCAAAGGCACTAAACTCTGGCAGGCCAGTAATGCGTTTAATTAATTCATGGAGAGGGCCGCCAGGAGTGCGGGTAAGGTCGGGCATCGCCAGGAATCGCTCCATGCGCCTCGCCTCACTATCAGTGCGGTTAGACAAGAGAGTTTTAAGCTGTTTTTCCTCGTCCTTATTAGTCACAATTTCCATAGAGTTTTATCTAAATAAGGTAACATTTTAAGGCTAATTTGCAACTGGCAAACTGGGGCCCAATATGCTAAAATGGGGGTATAAATTATGGCTAAAGAAGCGTCAAAAAGCCGCCAATACGGCGCTGATGATATCGTTGTTTTGGAGGGCTTGGACCCGGTGCGCAAGCGCCCCGGGATGTATATTGGCTCCA